>NZ_CP094805.1:0-28347 GCF_025560845.1 Staphylococcus arlettae | reverse complement strand
CTAAAATATACTCATGATTTTCTACGATATTAATATGATTCAAAAGAGGATCTTGAGTTTCATCGTACAAATTATCACAAAATAGATTGAGTACATCAGTATTTATAAATTTTTTACTACTCGGACTAAATAAAATATTAACTTCCTCAAAATATTGCTTTAATTCAACTATATAGTGATTAATATTAACTACATTTATTGATGCTGTAGCGCATATCAATAATTTTCCATGCATACCTTACTCCTCCTATTACATTATTAAAAACATATCTTTCCAATTTTTCCTACTTCGATTTTGTGTATCAATATAATCTAATAGAGATAGAAGAACACCCAATTGCCCTTCTAGAATCCCAACTTTATTTTTATAAATTTTCTTACCATATGAGTATTCTATATCTTGAAACATAAAATTATTTTCTTCAGAATAATGATCAACAATTTTTTTGACAATGGTTTCAAGATAAGTATTTACTTGCGATAGGTTAAAATATTTATTAGCTTGATGAATAATAGTTAAATGTGAAGCTAGTCCATGGCAAAAAGTTGGACTGATTAAATCTTCATTATTCTTTTCTATTATAGTAAGTAAAATATTTTTGGAAGTATTAATTAATTCGCTATCATTTAATGCTTCGCCAGATAAAAGTAAAGTGTTCATAATACCTGTATCACCGTAACACCAACCATTTCTAACAGAATAAGGAGGGGTGTATTTTTCTAATATATCATAGCGATCTAACCACTCACCATTATGTTTGAATTCAGACTTTAGTAAAAATGAAGTGAAGTCATATAAAAACTGTTCATGATTTTCGATTTCAATTCCCTTCATTTTACTCATAGCTACTAATGAAAGAGGGCCTAAAATACCATGTGCTAATCCTAAATTGATATTCCCCGAAGGGAAATTTTGTTTATCTATATCTAAAAATTGATGCTTATTTGAAACTAACCAGTTATTTTTGGAATAATGAATTTTTTTAAAATAATTGAGTATATTCTTTAATACTTTTTTTGCATCATCATTATATGAGCTTCTATTTAATAGATATCTTCCTATTCCAGAAAGCCCTTGTATTACATCATAATTAGTAGGAGTCACTTCTAATTCATTATTATTAAAAAAATCAATAACGTATTGAATAATTAAGTGATCAATTTGTTTTAAGACTCCCTGATAAGAATACTGTTTATCTGACGCAATATCTATCGCAAATCCGATGCCAGAAAGACCGCTGAAAAGTGAAAATCCGTCAATGCCATTTTCTAGATAACTACCTAGTTTTAAAATATATTGATGTATAGTATTTTCTAAATCTTTATTTAAGACTTCTTTTGATTCATGTAAAAAAAGTATTATACCTGGGTAACCATGAGATAGAGTATAAGGATCCCAATACTCACTTTGATTTTCTATAGTGTATATAGCTTGTTCAACGTTAGACAAAAAGGCAATTTCTTTTTCTAAAATTGTTTTAATAGTATTAATATTAATCACGACCATCCCAGTACTTTTTAGTTTTTGTAATTTCGTTAAAAATAGATAAAACAAATTTTTCTTTTTCAGGATTAATTCCAAATATTCTATTACAGCGCATGTGAATAAAACTACCAATTATTCGAGAGCGAGACGTATATAAATTTTCTTGTAATGTATGTTTAAGAGTCTCTAAAATTGAAATTTTATTAAATAAAAACTCATGAAGCTTTGGTATTTCTTCTTTTAAAAATTGATAATTATTTTTTGAATTAGTCAGTTTAGCTAACAAATTTTTATATTCTCTGATTTCATTGTTACGATATAAATCCTCAGCATTGTTAATTAAGATTTCTTTTTTCTCACTGTCACTAATGTTTAATTGTTCTATTAAAAATTCTATTGATATAGCAACAATAAATTCTTTTGAAAATTCAAACTCTGTTTGTATTATATTTATTGAGAGTAAACTATCATACATAAAGAATTTCTCGACATTTTCAATGACATGAGGGCCACCATATCTGTATACTTCGGGAATATAATCAACTATAGAATAGTCATTTAATTCACTATTTAATAAACAATAATCTTTCCATTTTTTTATGAAAGGATAGATTTGAGAATAATCTTCGTCTTCTCTAAATAACCTTAATTTTATAAAATCTTCATCTTTTTTAAATTTTATATAAAAAAATTCATTAATATGTTTGTTCACTTTTAGTTCTGTTATAAAAGGAAATAGATAATCTCTAATGAAATTATCTTGGTATGTTTTAGGAATACTTAAATGGATTGAAAACCAGTCTCTGAGACTATGGAAGTTCTTATTTCTATTTTTAGGTATACTAAAATGTTTTTCTTTTAAATGGGTTTTCTTATATAATGGTGTAACAATTTCTAACATTCGCTTATTATCAGATTTGTTAATATAACTCTCTAATATTCGGATTCTTCCATGTTTTTTTAGCTCTTTTTTTAATATAACGAGATGCTTGTCATTCAATAAATTTAATAGTAATCGATTATCTCCAAAAGCAATAATTACATTTTCAGGAATACCCCATTTCTTTCTAATAGTTGTGAATGTATTTATCCAATCTTTAGATTCAGAGAACATTTCCAAATTTAATTTCCAAGTAGCTGGTTTCAAAATAATATTTTTATAAATAATTCTTGGACAGAAAGGCAATGTGTCGATACTTTCTTCAGTTATAGGCTGTATGAATTTAGTTTTTTCGAACGAAACCTCTCTTAAAAATTTATATAATTCAGATCCAAATTCATAATTAAACATTGAATTAGATATGAATAAAATTCTTGAATTGTACTTTTCGGAATACAGATAAAGTTTGTTAAATGTGGCCCCAACAAATATATCATTTATATCTACATCACTTTTAGGTAAATTTAAATTTAAGGAAGTATCGAATATCTTATTGTTATTCAAAATATTTACATTTCGTGAATTAAGAGGTGCTTCATTCAATTGACTTATTTTCAAATCATTTTCATTCATATAATGATTGTAACGTTGTACAATCTCTTCTTCTAATTGATTTCTCTTTTTTGTATCAAAAGCACCAGTGAATCTTCCGAAGGTAGCACCTGAATTAAAAGAACCTAATATTGGGCTTATAACGGCGTATTCGTCATAACCATCTATTAAATTTCCGAAATAGATTTCACTATAAATTTCAGTTGAAACAGGTGCATCTGTTTCAGAAGCTGTATTGTTTTTTTCTAGTTTTTTTATATCATTTTCTGTTATTTCAATATGGCTATGATTTTGAATAGCAAGTAAGTACTTTTCTTTTAGAAATGCAATGTTATTAGAAAAACTATAATTAGCTTTTTGAGGATAACCAAAGCCATTTATATCAGAGAGTAATTGCTTTACATTTACTAGCTGTTCAAATCCGTATTTATCCATAAAAAATTCATGATAATTTCTAATTGTTTTTGTACCAAAGTGATTCGGAGACAATAACCAGAGAACATATGCAGCTTCACTAATATTATTAGCTAAACTTTTTTTTAATTCGTTTTTTGAGTAATCCACGTATGTATCTATTTGCAAATAATTTTTAGAGTCAAATAATTTAGACATTAAATTAATAATATATAAATAA
Organism: Staphylococcus arlettae; assembly: GCF_025560845.1. Classification (NCBI taxonomy): domain Bacteria; kingdom Bacillati; phylum Bacillota; class Bacilli; order Caryophanales; family Staphylococcaceae; genus Staphylococcus; species Staphylococcus arlettae. The sequence goes on along the minus strand of NZ_CP094805.1, from coordinate 24,735 downwards.
TTAGATTCACCTTCCCCTAAAGGAATTTTAGAATATTTCTTTATTTCGTTTGAAATATTAATAAGTGATTCAACTAAACTATCTTTAGAGTTTAGATTTTTAATAATGTAATCCAAAGGTTTTTTATTTTCTAATCCAGGTCGCAAATTAGAAAATAAAATTTCTTTGTTTATAAGTTCTTGAATAAATAATTTCACATCTTCTTTATTCTCTACGTTAAACTCATTTGATATCAGATGTATAAGCTCTTTATAAGTGATATTTTCATAAGATTTTTCATGTATAAACATTAATATAGTGTTGTACTTGACAGATAATGCATCATTATCTTTATTTTTGGTTATTGATGAATTATTATCTAAATATAAACGGTTGTTGTAAATATAATTTTGCTGATTCCATATAACAATACTGTCTTTGTAATATGTGTAATCACTTTCTAAATGATGAACTAATTGGTATAACCATTGACCGTCTACTTTTACATCTTTTTTGTGGCATGAAGGGTCTTTAATTTTTATGTTATTATTTTCCGTGAATTCTCCTAAAGCTACACCACTTAACATTCCATATGGCGTGCTTCTAGTACTCATTCTTATGAGATATTTTAAAATGCTTTCTTTCGCATTTCTGGCTTTTTTATTATTTTTTTCAAAATCTATTTTACTAATACTTTTATAAAGATTATATGTAGTTGTCATTATAGATTCTTTAATTATTCCATTTTTTAAAAGTAAATTGTAATTTATATCATTAGAATTTAAATGATGTTTATATGTTTCTATTGAAAATAATGGAGTTCTTAGCATGTATAAATTTGATGGTCCAAATATATTATCCAATTTTATTTCACCTCAAAATTAAGGCAGAGCCTCTATTGAGACTCTGCCAATTTAATTCTTTTGAATTAACAACAGTAGCTATTGAAGCTACCTGTTTTGGCACATCCAGGAGTACATAAAAATTTACTAGCAATTCGTGGTTCTGCGCCTGAATCATTAGACTCTTTTGCATTTACTTTAACGTCAAGATCAAAAAGTTCATTTTTCTCTTTTACTGCTTCCATTTTAAACACTCCTAAAAATTTTATTAAAAAGAATTATACAATCCTTTTCAGTTGTTATTTTAGTACTATAAAAAAGAAATTACTATATATTATTCAGAAAATTACAAAAGTGTAATTTTTTTCTTGTGTAATAAAACTATATATTAATAGTATATAGTTTGAAAGGTGATGATATTATTAGAGGTTTATATGAGCTATGGAAAATAACCAAGCCTAATACCATACTTTTAAGCATTGGATTACTATTTAGTTTGATTGGAACTAGCGTTTCATTATATATTCCTTTAATAATTAGAAATGACTTGAATGAATCTAGTATTTCAACTAATACTGTTGTAATTATCATTTTATGCTTTGGATTGACATTAATTTTTTCTGGTGTTTCTACTTATATTTTAGGATATATAGGTCAAAAAATAATACAAAATATTAGAATCGTTACTTGGAATAAGTTAATAAAATTACCTTATGATTTTCACTTAAAAAATTCAGCTAGTAATTTAACTAGTAGATTAGTAAACGATACTATGAACATAACTAGAATTTTTTCTGAAGAACTATCTACTTTTTTGACAAATTTATTTTCAGTTATAGTATCGCTGACTTTTTTATTTGTAATCAATAAAACTTTGACTCTATATTTAATATGTACATTACCAATATTGGTAATTGTAATGTTACCTATAGGTAAAGTAATGAAAAGAGTATCAAGCAAATCCCAAGAAGCAACTGCTAACTTGTCTTCTTATTATAGTAATAGATTATCTATAATAAAGTTAATTAAAACTTTGAGCACATATAACGTTGAAAGGAAACATAATTACTCTCTATTAAAAAAATTGTTTGATATAGAGTTACATAAAATTAAAGTATTGTCTTTTTTTGAGCCAATTATGAACTTGCTTCTATTTGTTAATATTTTTGGCATTTTATTCTTTGGTTATTACCTAATGGAAAATAATGTGATGAAAAGCGGAGATATGTTCGCTTACATCTTATATTTATTTCAAATAATTAATCCAATAGTATCCATCACATCTTATTGGACAGAGGTGCAACGAGCAATTGGAGCTTCAGATAGAATCTTAAAAATAAATAAAGAGCAAGAAGAAGTTTTTACTGTCGACACAGCTTATAATAATGTTGCTCAAAAAGTGAAAATAAATGATTTGAACTTTACAATAGAAAACAAGCAGATAATAAATTCTATAAGTTTGAATTTCTATAAAGGTTATATTTACAATATCATAGGTGAAAGTGGTTGTGGAAAAAGTACGCTATTAAATATATTGGCGGGATTAAATACAGGTTATACAGGAAATATATATTTAGATGATTTTGATAAGGAGCAGTTCTCTAAATACGAATGGAGAAGCTTATTTAGTTATATAACACAAGATCTTCAAATTCTAGAAGATACAATTTATAATAACTTGATTTATGGAATTGATGAAACTAAAAATATAGAAGAAGTTCGAGCTGCCTGCGAAATGACTAATTCTTTATTTTTTATTCAAAATTTAAAAAATGGTTTTAGTACCCAAATTTCCCCAGATAGTATCAATCTATCAATTGGACAAAAACAAAGGTTAGTACTAACTCGGGCCTTTTTACAAAAAAAACCTATCATTTTACTAGATGAAGTCACTTCTAATTTAGATAAAGAATCTCATAAATACATAATTAAATCTATTGAGGAGTTAGCTCAAACTTCTATTGTCTTAAATGTAACGCATAGACATGATAAAAATGATTTTTCTAATAGTAATGTTAAATTAATAGACTTTAGGCAATTTAATTAAATTGCCTAAAGTCTATTATAATTTAAACAAGGTGAAAACCATCCAAAATATAAGTGATATAATTATACATAGGTGAAATACCCAATCCATCTTTAATATTGCAATAAGCTCTCTAATAAAAGCATTAGTAAAGAAATAATTTTTGGTTTTACTGCCTAGACTATAAAAATGTTGGTATTTGAGTTTTTTAGCTATGAATACTGCTCTTAGTATATGGAAATTATTTGAGCATATTAAGATATTAGTATTTTTTTTAATTAATTTCTTTGAAAACTGTAAATTTTCATATGTACTTTGTGATTTATTTTCGCATATTATCTTGTTTTCATTTACTCCTTGTGATATCAAGTAATTTTTCATTGCTTGTGCTTCTGAAATTCTTTCGTCTTTACCTTGCCCTCCGCTCAATAAAAATTTTATATCAGCGTCTTTTTTAGAGTCGGAAAAGTTTTTACCAATATCTATCCTACTTTGCAAAAGAGGAGGTACCTTATCTTCTATTAATCCAGACCCTAAAACTAAAATATATCTTATATTAGTATTGACCTTTCTTCTTGAATAAAATAGAGATAAAATAAAGCAACTATTAAATAAACTAAGAAAATATATAAGTAAAGATACAATAAAGATATATACTACAAATATATATGATGCTAAAGATTTATTTATAAAAAAAGCAACAGGGGATGTAACTATTATCCATAATAACAACAAAGATAAACCAAGGCTCAAAAGGTTTGATAATCTACTTCCTTCTTTTTCAAGAAGTTTTTTACTATTAAAAATTAAAAAAACTATGAATACTAGTATTGATAAGGAAAGTATAATAAACATAGAAGCTATAATATAAATACTAAAGTTAAATATTGCTGATATATAGTAGAAAAATAGTAAACCGAAAATAAGTTGTGCTGTAGCTACAATATAAATGTTAAGTCTACTATGCTTTTTAAACAAAATCACAGTAGTTATAATTAGAATCAATAAAAGTAATATTAAAAGATACATATATGTCCCCCTTATCTTTAACTCTATTTTCTACAAATATATCACATTCTTGTATTCCAATATAAAATTACATATTAGTAATTCTAACAATATTGTTAGACTATATATACTTTTTAAATGTTAAACTTTAATAAATTAAATCTTAAAGGAGGATTAAATTGTGGATTATTATAAAATAGAAACCCAAAAATTAACTAAGCAATTTAAAAAAGAAACTATTTTAAAAGACATCAATTTAAAAGTTTATCCTAATGAAGTTTATGGACTTTTAGGAATTAATGGAGCTGGTAAATCTACTTTGATGAAAATTATATGTGGAATATTGCCACAGACAAATGGTGATGTCTATTTAGACGGTTCACCCTTAACCAGACAAGAATTAACCAATATTGGTTCTTTAATAGAATCTCCTCCAACATATAATCATTTGAGCGCACAAGACAACTTAAAAGTTGTAGCATTGAATGAAAATATCGACTTCAGTGAAATACCTAAAGTTCTTGATCTTGTTAACTTAGATGTTGATCCTAAAAAAAAGGTGAAAAATTTTTCTTTAGGGATGAAACAACGTTTAGGTATAGCTATGGCACTAATAAAGAAACCGAAGTTGTTAGTTTTAGATGAACCATCTAATGGGCTAGATCCTTATGGCATTCAAGAATTAAGAGACTTATTAAAAAACTTAACAAAGGCAAATACCAGTGTTATTATTTCAAGTCACATCCTTTCTGAAATACAGCAATTAGCTGATCATATAGGAATTATTCATAATGGCAAGTTAGAATATCAAGAAAAAAATAAAACTGATGAAAATCTTGAAGAAATATTCTTTAATATAACAAAAGGGGGTAGATAGTATGAGTTTATTAAAAGCTGAGGCTTTAAAGTTCAAAAATACTACCGCTATGTATATATTATTTTTATCACCTTTGTTTTTTTTAGCATTCGCATTATTTACTGCTTTATTTGCTCAAAGCAGTCCTAACCAACATGATTTATCTCCATTCTTATCTCTATTATTTAATTTGTGGCCATATTTTGTCATGCCAATTATTATATGCATTTCTTGTAGCTCGATGATTGGTATAGAGAAAAGAAATAGCTTATTCAATTATTATGTAAGTAATAACTGGTCGATTAATAAGATGATTAAAAGTAAAATATTAGTTATGAGTATTGCTTTATTATTCCATACTATAATAATGTTATTTGTCGCAATGATAGGGAATTTATTGGTTGGTGGAAATTCAGTTAGTTTATTCCTTGTATTAGTCACGTTGTTTTTAGTCTTCTTTGTAAGCCTTCCGCTGATACCGCTCAATTTTTTGTTTGTTAAGCGTTTTGGCGTGTTTTTTTCTATTTTTTTAAACATTGCGTTAACTATAATCAGTATTGTCTTTATCACTATTACTAAATTCTTTTGGATTCTACCTTGGTCATATATTGGAAGAATTCCACTAATTACTTTATCATTAAACCCAAATGGTACTCTTATGAGTAAGGATAGCCCATATTTTAACGACTTAAATTCGTTATCTTTAACTATAATAATTAGTATAATTTATTTTTCTATTTTCTTTATGTCAAATACTAAGAAAAGTTGGAATATAAATGAAAAATGAACTAAAAGTAATTAATTTAAAATTTCGTACTCAGATACTAACCTATACTCCCACATTGTTCACAATTTTTTATATTACTTTTATTAATCTTTACTTAGGAGGTAACTGGAATTATACTTCTATTTCTCAATATACCTCTAGTTTTAATGCGTTATCTTCTTTAATTATTGCTATTACTACATATCAAGTAATACATTTTGAAGAAAGTATAGGTCATTTTAACCATATACTAGGCAAATCCAAGAGAAACTTATGGGTTTGCGCAACACTTAGCTATATATTTATCAACTATTTATTTTGCTTATTAATCTCAACAGTTAACTTTATTGTGATGACTCACAATGTAAAACTAACTTTGTTTTATGTAGCTAGTAGTTCTTTTATGAATATAATTATAATACTATTAATATTCATAATTAGTTTATTTACGGGTAGTATTTTCTCAATGGTATCAGGAGTTGTAATTACAATATTTAATGTTTATTTTGGTATAGAAATGCTTGGTGATAAATCTTGGTATTATATTCCTATCACCTATTCAACTAGATATACTTCCATGTTTATAAACAATTCAGTCCCCTTCTTTTTAACAATGTCTATTTATATTATAAGTATAATAATGATGTTCATATGTCTTTTAGTCTTAGTTAAAAATTGGTCAGGTAGAAGTATTCAAGATTGAATTTCTTATTTTGAAAAGAACACTATGCCTACAATACTTTATTAACATAATTCTAAACAATGATTTTTAACCTTCCTTTTTGAGACGAAAACCCCCACTTTTTAACAAGTGGGGGTTAAATATACTTAGATTTCTATACTATAAATAGTACTTATATTAAACTCTAGTAAAAACAAATATAAAAAGCGTTGTTAATGATTCAAATTCCCCCTTATTTAAGTAGAATTCCCTATGTTATGTTTATTTTAGAAAATACATGGTATGAGTGATACGACATGGACTCCTTATTTTAATAACAATGTTCAAAAATGGCTGAGTATTTTTGATATTTTCCCTGTCTATGGTGTTAAACTTACATCAGTAGATCACACTATTATTTTAAAGAGAACTAAACTATGGTCGTTAAGGCCCCATTATAGGGTCTTTATTGATGAAGAAGAAGTAGGGATGTTACAGATGATAAAATTGTTAAAAGGAGGAATAAAGCAACAAACGCCCTATATTTTTGCAAGCAGTAACGACACATATAAGTTTAGTAATCCTTATTTTTCAACTAAAACAGTGATAATAGGAAAAGAAAATAATGAAATATTAACAGTACAACGTTCATTTTTTGATTTAGGTAAAAATCTAATAACTCGACGTAGAGGAGAAAAGCACAATATAGTAATTGAAGCAAATGATACCCAAATACCATATCCTCACGAACTTTGGATTGCTTTATATATTCAAGTCATGATAAATAAGCAAAAGGAACAATAGTAAAATACTTAGTTTAGAAAAAGAGTGCGAATTCGTACTCTTTTTTTCTTGTACAATTATTAAAATCTCAATTCAATAATATATTATGAGTTTTGGGACGCTGTGAGAAACGCTCATTTGCATTGACAATCCATTTATCAAGATAATCCCTTATTATTTTTAATTCTATAAACCGTTTGTCTTGTGATATTAACTTCCTTAGCAATCTTACTAATCGCTTTGCCTTCTTCTAACATTTCGACAACTCGATGATAGATAACACGTTTCTGAGGATCTTTTGCGTTCGGTGAATAAAGTAAAGGGCGCCCTATACCCCTTTGTATTTCGCAACTTGGATACCTTGAGCTTGTCGACGTTTACTTTCATTTCTCTCTTGTTCTGAAATCATTGCTAAAATTTGAACGATTAAATCTTTCATAAACTTATCTAGTAATGGATTACCAATAACTTCATTCATCATAGGTAAACTTGTATGTCACTTTACTTGCTATATGAGAATGGTTTTATCTAATAAATGAGAAAAAGCACCGCACTCTATTAAAGTGTACGGTGCTTTTCTACTAACGAATACCAATAACTAAACTATCTCTAGCTGTTTCTATGACTTCTGTACTTATTTTATCTAAACCATTTATATCCATGATTCTGTCTATCTGCGCAAATAAGCGATGAATCAGCCTAAAATTCCCTTTTGTAATTTTAATAATTGTTGTTATGGCCTCATAATCAGTAAAATCTTCGAGTTTTAAATCAAATCCTAAATCTTGCCACTTATATTCTAATATATGATGCGTCTCATCTTTGCTTAGGTTATCAAATTCATGTGCAAAACCTATACGCGAATATAGTTGAGGATAACGAGATAGTTTTTTCTCTATGCCTGGCATACCAATAAATATCATTGCTAAACTATGTTCATCATAAATAGCTCTTAATTGCTCTAAATGTTGCACTTTAAGGCGATCAATCTCATCTACTATAATTAAATCAATATATTTAAACATATCACTATAATGTTTACTATGATCATGGCCATACTTATTTACGATGTGTAATTTTTGACCCAAATCAATACTTGCACTAATACTATATAGATCATTACTTAATCTTGTTTGTTTTTCAGCCGGTGCAGTATAAAATATCTTATTCACCGATAATATATCATCAGTCGTTTTACTAGCTAGATCTTCCCACCCTCTATGATTAACTTGCTTTTCAATAGTATTCCAATTTGTGTAATATCTAGAAGATAAAGTTTTTCCAACACCAGGTTGACCATAGCAGATCCCAATATATTGATATTTGATACAAGCATCGCAAAATTCAGCAAACCGTTTATACTCTTTCGTTTCAATAAAATTCTGATTTTTAGTCATTACGATACCTCTTTAATTTTTTGACGTTTTTAGTCGTTTCTTGAGGTGAATAACCATAATTTTTTTCTTCCTTAATTAATTCAGTGGTACTTGGAGTAGCAATGTTTTGTTTTAAGTGTTTTCTTCTCTGACTACGAGCGTGCTGTATGTCTTTTATATCTATAGAATAATCAGCTATTTCTGGACATATAGCAGTACAAAGAAATTCATCTCTATAAAACACACGTATTTCAGCCATATCATTTGGGTTATAACGAATTAATACATATTCACCTACATAAGCTGCTAGATTCGTATTACTGTATCGAAAACCTTGAAAATGAATGCCATCTGAATGAACTTTTCTAGATTTAGTTATTTCCAACAATAATAAATCAAGTTGTTCTAAGCTACTTGGCATATTAGGGAAAAAGTGATTACTATTCCAACGACTGATAGGCGTGGTATGAATAGCACGATGCTCTTTTTGATTATAATCTTCAATTAAAAAGTAACGTAATTTTTCTTCAAAATTGTGAAAATCTATTAGATTACTAGGATTATCATTATTGTTTATATATCCAGGCAGTTGTTCTAAGAAAGTTTGGTTAACAGTCTGAAAAAAGCGTTCTATTTTTCCACGACCACGAGGGACACCAATTTTAGAAAACATTAAGTTAATTTTCAAATCAATAGCAACTTGTTCCATGTGATTTGAGGTAAAGTCACTTCCGTGATCTGTATAGAATTTTTCGGGTATACCACACACTGGCCAGTTGGTATCATTCTTATTCCATATGGCTTGGTGCAGTGTCAATGCTGTATTTTGAGCATTGGGAGCATCAAAACTTATAAAGTAGCCTGCAATTGCACGACTATAGTCATCCATAATAATGGTTAGCCATGGTCTATTGATATTACCTTTTTGATCTAATATATAAATATCTAGCAAAGTATGGTCAGCTTGCCATATTTCATTGGGTCTTGAGGATTCTCTTATTTGTATTAAATCGTACTTATTTTGATAGTATTTTTCACCTTGGTGAGAGAATTCAATAACAGACTTAGGCATTGCTTTAATAATACTATAAACTTGTTTATAGCTTGGTTTATCAAAATTATTCTCTATACAATAATTAGCAATTTTCCTATGAATCGTAGCAATACTATTTCTTTTATTTTTAAGTGCAAGGCGTTTAATCTCGTCAATTATGTTTTGTTCTATTTTACGTGTTCCTTTATCAGTTCTTGTGGCATAGATCAGCCCTTTAAGGCCTTGTTCTTTATATAACTTATTCCACCTATAAAGGGTACTTAACGCAATACCTTTACTTTTAGAAATACATGATAAAGATTGTTCGCCTAGAATAAAAGGTTTTATAATATTGTATTTTTGAGTAGCTTCTTTACGTTTGGCTTCAGAAAAATTAGTTAGATATTTCTCCTTGTTTTTCATCTTCCTTGTCCTCCAATTTATTGAGATAACGATAAATTGTTGTACGTGAAACCTTCCACTGTTCTGCAATTGTCTTAATTGGCGTACCATTATCATAAAGTGTCTTAAGTAACTTTAAATCTTTTTGATTTAATTTTTCTGGTCTGCCACCATAACGTCCTCTAGCACGTGCTGCAATTCGGCCTGCTGAAGAACGTTCTAAAATTAAATTCCGTTCAAATTCTGCAAATGCTGCGAATAAATGAAATAATAATTGTCCCGTAGAACTTGATTTATCCATCGTTATATTTTCTTCTAAACTATGGAAACTGACACCTCGTTCGTTAAGCTCATTAACTAATATGATTAAATCTTCCATATTACGTCCTAATCTGTCTAATCTCCAAACAACAATCGTATCTCCTGATCTCGCAAATTCAATTGCTTTATCTAAACCAGGTCTTTTACTTTTTGAGCCACTCATATGGTCGTTAAATATCTTTTCACAACCATATGTATTTAATCGATCCTCCTGTAAATTTAAATTTTGTAATCCAGTTGAAACTCTTGCATAACCTATTTTCAAAATGCAAACCTCCTATATACACCTTCAGTGTACCATAACTTAATCACGAGGTCTTTTGTGAACATAGATTTTTTGTTGGGTTTTTGAACACCCAAATATATGGAATACTTACTTATTTAGACATAAAAAAAGAGTGTACAGAAAATGGTCATTTTCTGTACACTCTTTTTCATTTTCTCATTTATTAGGTAAAATCATTCTCATATATCAAATAAAATGACATACTTAAGCCAGAATCACAGTTCAAACAAGGGTATACAGGATTTTCTTGGATCTTCTTCTTAATGATTATTCAAGCAGCAACCATAATCACTATGGAATTCCACTATGGTACAATTAAGAACTTACTTTATAGAAACTACTCAAGAATGAGTATTATTTTAAGTAAATTTAGCGCTTTATTTATTTATTCATTAGTATTATTTATTGTTACTACTTTGATAAGCTTAGGTTTAAAATTAGTGCTATTTTCTGATATGGATATTTTAAAACAATCTGGTGACAATTTATCATTGTTACAAGAGCACTTGTTAACTGCTTTAGCTACTTATATTGGTATGTGGTTAATATTGAGTTTAACATTATTAATTTCTTGCCTTTTAAAATCACCAGGTGTTTCGATTGCTGTAGGAATTGTCTTCTACTTTGCTTCTTCTGTTATTTCAGGCATACTCTTTGCGGCAATTGCTCAATGGGAATGGTTAAAATGGAATCCTATCAACATGTTAAATTTAAGTACACAAGTATTAGATAACGAAGTATTCAAAAAAATGACTAAACTAGAGTTACATGAACTATATATTGGGAACATTGTTTATATTATTATCTTTTTAGCATTAGTTATTTTCGCTTTTAAAAAGAAAAATGTATAATTTTAGATATGCGATTTTGCATTCTTATGCACTATGATGTTATAATTTATTTAACAAGGAACTAGCATAGATACACTAATCCCCTCACTACTCGCAATAGTGAGGGGATTTTTGGTTCTGTTGCAAAGTTAATTTTATAGTATAATTTTAACAAAAAAGGAGCGTTCTCTATGAATTATTTTAGATATAAGCAATTTAATAAAGATGTAATAACTGTAGCCGTTGGCTATTACTTAAGATACGTGCTTAGTTATCGTGATATATCTGAAATACTAAGAGAACGCGGCGTTAACGTTCATCATTCAACGATCTACCGTTGGGTTCAAGAATATGCTCCTATTTTGTATCAAATTTGGAAGAAAAAGCATAAAAAAGCTTATTATAAATGGCGCGTTGATGAGACATACATTAAAATAAAAGGAAAATGGTGCTATTTATATCGTGCCATTGATGCAGATGGTCATACATTGGATATTTGGTTACGTAAGAAACGAGATAATCATTCAGCATATACGTTTATTAAGCGACTTATTAAACAATTTGGTAAACCTCAAATGATAATTAGTTATATTTTTTCTGACTTTGCAACAGAACCAAAAATCAATAGTATTTGATCACCAACCATATTACTTTGCATTCCTCTACACTATGATGTTATAATATAATTAACGAATAGAAAGTCCATAGATATACACCGAGCCCCAACCTACGGCAATAGGTTGGGGCTCTTTATGTGATATGGATAGTCGCCTATTTATTGCGCTGATTTAGCCAATAGGTAAACCAAGCTACAATACATCCAGTTATCACAGGTGCAATAACCGTTACGAATAAAAAGTCCACAGATGCTCACCTCCTTCCATAGTAATTTCGCCTATGGAAGTTAAGGCGACTCCATTATTATATCATCTGTGAATGTACAAGCATATCCACTTCCGATAAGTTGAATTATGTAAAAAATCAAATTTATAAGCCATCATAGTCTATAGCTTTACGTACGCTTTTAAGTACGTTATAATGTGAGATAAAGAAAGGTAGTGATGAAAAATGAATATTAAAACGCCTACTAATGCGAGAAAAGAATTTTATGAATTACTTAAACAAGTTAATGATAGTCACGAACCCGTTATTATAAGTGGCTCTAAAAGCGAAAATAATGCAGTTATTATAGGACAAAAAGACTGGAATAGCATTCAAGAAACATTGTATCTTGAATCAACAGGAACTATGGATAAAGTTAGAGAACGTGAAAATGACAGTAGTGGTTTTACTGATATTGATGACTTGGATTGGGATAATATCTAATGGGCAATTATAATGTTTCTATTAAAAACTCAGCAAAATCAGATTTAAAGAAAATCAAACAATCACAGCTTAAAACTCAATTTTTAAAGATTGTAGAAACGTTAAAGGAAGATCCCTATTTTCCAAATCAGTCTTTTGAAAAGTTACAACCCAAACATTTGGGACGTTATTCTAGAAGAATAAACCATCAACACAGGGTGGTTTATACAGTTGATGAAGATAGTAAAGAAGTTTTAATCACCTCAGCATGGTCTCATTACGAATAAGTCAAAATACTTTCATCACGAGTTAAATATTAAAATAGCATGTTTTTATTAACTAAAATCATACTATTTTTTACTTTTATTAATGAATTTTAATATTTTCGTTCTTACGCTTTGATTACTATATTCTTCTCTATTATCTTCTACTATCGATTCTATTAGTTGCGTATATAGTTTTCTAATATTATCTTCATTTGTTTGAGACATTTTTATACGTTGTGATGCAATAAATCCACCTTTATAAATACCCAGTTTTTTAGCACTTTCTGAAACGCCACCAAATACATTTTTACTACGCAATGAATATTGTAAGTGTTCTTTTCGATCTCCAATCACACTTAGTTTATTTAATCTTTCTTGGGTATCTCCAGGACGTTTAGGAACTAAATCAAAAACATTATTCAATTCTTTTATTTTCCTTCTTCGAATTAATAATTCTTTTTGAAAACTTAATACTTTCTTTTGTTCTGTATCATTTAAATCAACCATTTCAACAATATGATAAACGTCAGTTAACACTTTTTCATATATAGCTAGTTGTTTCTTACTAAAATCCTTTAAAGATGTAAATAGGTCAACCGTTAACAAAGCTTTCATAAGATTCTCCGATAAATCACTCTCATTCAGATTCAACAAATCAATATCTGATAATTTATCTATAGATAAATTATCCATATTCATTTTACTACTATAATGTTCATCTAAATTCCTTACCATATCTTCAAATCTTTCGTTAACTTCCATGATATCCCCCCTTTTCTTTCTATATACAATATATCATTATAAATTCCACTACTTCGTTTTACTTTCAATCTTAAAGATATGAATATACAATTTAATTGTAATTATATATTACAACAAACTTAGGGGGCTTTACATGAATATATCAACAAAATTAGCATATGAACGAAAAAATCGTAAATTAACTAAAAATGAGTTAGCAAAAAAACTCAATAGGACATTTAACAAAAGTAATTATTCTAAAAAGTTCATTACTAAACTTGAAGAAAAAGACATAGACTGGGATTTCAATACATTAGATGAAATATCCTATTTCTTTGGATTAACAATATCAGAGTTTCTAAATAAAGGATGGAACCTATATAATAATGATGAGCTAGATGATATTGCATATTATATAAAAAAATATTTCGATGAGGGATCTATTTCCTTAAAAACAACTAAGAATTTTTCTGACCTTGTACATAATCATGATATTGTTGGAAAGAAAGATTGGATATCTTTACCAAAATACGACATAATTTTGCAAGAATACTATGACTATGCCAAACGAGATCACCAAGATGAATCTAACGATATAGTAATCCTTAGGGCGGACAAATTGTTAGAGAAATTAGATGTGTTTGCTTCATTTAATAAGCAAAACAATCCATTTCCTTTTCGTATAAGTTTTGATAGTGCAGGACATACGAGTATTACAGATAAAAGAGAACCAATAGATTTCTTAGATTTACATAAAAAAATAGAATTAGCTTTATCTAAAATTAAAGAGTTCTATGAAGATGCTCATCCCTATTTTATGGATGATAATATTGAAGGATTAAAGAAATTAATCTCCTATAGACAAACTCAAAATATAGATTATACAACTATCAATGAAGAATTAAATATTTCGCCCGAATTATTATTGTCTTGGGAAGATAATAAAAAATCTCCTAAAGCAAAAGATCTATTAAAAATATGTAATATGTTAGAAATTAAAATCGATTTATTATCCTCAAATTCATTAGAAACTGTAAATGACGTTAATTCAAGGGCTATATCAGAGAAACTACTTACCTTATCAAACACTTACGATTTAAATAATTTTAGAAGTAATTACTTTTTCTCTGAAAGAAAAAGCAGCTTATTACTACCAAAATCTCGTTATAGAAACATTTATCAACATCTTGAACATAAACTAACAAAAGAAATAGGAGCTAAAAAAGCATTCTCTACAATGGGTGATTTTCTTTATAAATGGTATGAATTCAATAAATTAAGAGAATTATTATTCTATCAATTAGATGGAGAAACATTAAAGACGAATGCCTTAATGTACACTGAAGAAGAAATCGATATTTATTTAGGTGAAGATTTATATCCAGAAAGCCCTATAAGACTATTAACACAACTAGTTCTCCATAGAGTAAAGAAAGAACATTCAACTAATTTCAGGCAAATCATAAAAGAAAACAAATCCATAGACTTACTCTAATTATTATAAAAAATATTTAACACAAAATCTCTTGTATCTATGCACAAGAGATTTTGTGTTTTATGCTAAATTATTAGCTTTGTAATATCCTATGTATTGGTCTATTTTATTTTGCTTACTTATATAAGTAGACACATGAACAAGTATAATAAAGTTAGCAATATACAGTATCATTAAAGTTATCATAATAATCCATACTAGTATTAAGCTATTCCCAAATATTACTAACAATATTATTGCTAAAATATATATTATTGGTACGCTAAGAACGGATATGGTCCATAATTTAGGTACGATTTTCACAAAACGCTTTATAGGATGATTATGTATATAAATAATTTCATAAAGGTATCCTCTTATTTGCTTATCATAATACCTCTTACAATCCTTTCTATAATCACCCCAATTTTCAATATTAATTTTAGACAAAAGAGGTATTTTATTATTAATTTCAAACCCTTGTGAGTTTACGATATCATACCCTTTTATCAGTAGCTCATAGCGAGGTTCTTTTTCTCTTTTTATAAGATAAAATTTGTTTCGTAATAATGTTAAATTTTCAAAATAAAGAAATGGAATACATATAGTTATTGTATTGATTAAAATTAGTGTAATGGCAGTTATATTAACTACTCCTTCATTTGTTTTATAGTATTCATAAATCAAATAAAGTAAACCACTATTCATTAAACCGATAATCAAATAAATCATGAACGAACTAATAAAAAGTGTTGTTGCTTCTTCGAAAACATCTGAGTTTCTATCCTTTTTTAATTTATCATATACTCTTTGGATAAATTTCAATATTACTCCTGCTACAATAGTGGTTAAAATTCCTTTCGCTCCAATATCTAATACATAATCCCAATTCATAATTAACTCCTCTCATGTTTTAATTCTCAGTCTTGTTTAAAAATATTAGTAATAGCATCTCTAATATCTGATTTTAATTTCTCATCGCTCTTATAGCCACTTAAATTAATATATTCTGCATCATTTTGCACATACTGTAAGAAGTCTTTAAATGTATTCACATAACCTGCATACTGATAATATTGCTCTTCTAAGCTATCAAAATCCTCTCTTGTAACTTCATATTCACCATGGCCTGCCATGAGTTTCATTTTGAGGTCTTGATTTTCTTTTTCAAGTTCATTAATGCGTTCGTCTGTAGGATAAACAATCGTAGGTTTAATTCGATTACCTAAAGCAGTCAGTCGTGTATATGCAGTCGGATTGAGATCTCTCACTTCCGCAAGTTGTTTCACTTTTTCATACTCTGCTTCGGTTAAATTAATGTTGATTGTTTTCGCTTTTTTATGATTTTGATCTGGCATTCGTATCCCCTCCATAACTAAGTAAATACTCAAAGAATAGACACTATTTTTACTGAGTATTTACTTAGTTATTATTCTAACATACGAGGGGATATTTGATGAGTATTTGCTAATTATAAATGACATTTATAAAGTTAGTAATTACTCATATTTACGCTCACCTTTTTGAGCGTATGGACTACGCAAATACGCATTGCTATTTGCTATTTTTTCTACGAAAAAATCATAGGGGGCTTGGGGGATTTATCCACCAACAAGCAGGGTATCTAGGCATAAAGTGGCTAGCATTCCCATTGCTTGCCAAACCTCTATAACGATGTGAGGAAGATTGTATTATGTTATAATACAATCAACGGAACAACGTGTCTTTCGTTAGAAAGCGAGGTGGGATTATGAGCGAACGTAAAACAATGACTGAAGGCAACGAAGCTGTCGGGAAAAACCAAACCCCCGACCGCAAGGAACCGAAACAAATTAGTTTTCGAGTGAGCGAATCCGAATATTCAAAGTTACAGGCATCGGCTGAAACTTTGAATATGAGTGTGCCTTCGTTTGTTAAAAACAAGGCACAAGGAGCTCGATTAGTGGCGCCCAAATTAGACAAAGTCACGCGCCAATCGATGGCCAAAGATATGGGTAAGTTGGGCAGCAACTTAAACCAAATCGCTAAAGCTTTAAACACCTATGGCGAACGCGCAAATATAAAATTGATGCAACAAGATATCGCCATCATGCGTAAGGAGTTGAATCACATATGGCAACAACTAAAATAAGTTCTACCAAATCAACATCACGGGCCATTAATTATGCCGAAAAACGTGCAGAAGAAAAAAGTGGTTTAAATTGTGATGTCGACTATGCAAAAAGTGCGTTTAAAGCTTCTCGCGAAGTTTATGGTAAAACAGATGGAAATCAAGGCCATGTGATCATTCAGTCCTTTAAACCAGGTGAAGTCACGCCTGAACAATGTAATGCACTCGGTTTAGAACTAGCCGAAAAAATGGCACCCGACCATCAAGTGGCCATATACACACATAGCGATACAGATCATATTCACAATCATATCGTTATCAATGCCGTGAATTTAGAAACAGGCAAAAAATTTAATAACAACAAACAAGCACTCAAAGATGTCAGACAGGCAAACGACGATGTCTGTCGTAAGCATAATTTATCAATTCCTAACAATCAGGCAGAAATACGATACACTCAAGCAGAGCAAAATATCATAGATAAAGGCAAATCATCATGGAAAAATGAAATTCGACTTGCGATTGATGAAATACAAGCGACAAATATGGACAGCTTCAAAGAACAATTACGTCCAAAAGGGATTACCGTTGAACGTGTAACTGATAAAACCATTACGTATAGACATATTGAAGCAGATAAAAAAGTAAGGGGCAGTAAATTAGGCAATAATTATGATAAAGGAGGCATTATGGATGGCTTTGAGTCCGAGAAACAACGCAGGCGTATCCAATACGAGTCAGAACGAACAGCTCCTGAACGAACTGAAAGAGCAGAACGTGAAGCTCGGGAACAGGATGATCGAGCTCGAGCAGCGAGAGCAAAACAGATCGAACCAGAACCAAAAGTTAGTAAGCGAACTAAAGGCTTCGACCTCGAACTTTAAAAACTACTTAGATAAAACAGAAACCAAAGTAATTAAAATTTCCAATCAAATGTTAGCAAAAATTGATACAAAGCATATGACTGAGGATATCGCAAAGGCATTTAGACAAGAAAAAGATGGGATGTATGAGGATCTCAAAGGGATTCGAATGGCCAACCGAGAACAGCATGAAGCATTGAACAACAGTTTAAAAGAAAATCAAAAGTTGAATAGTACGTTTAAATCGAGTATCAAAAGTATGACGCATGGTATCGGCGCCCTATACTTCGTTATTTTATTAATGGCCTTAGTTTCCATTGTGACCGGTCCGATTGGACACGTTTTAGGTATTGATAGCATGTACAGTGCGTTACATCATACGATTACACATACACAATCAGTATGGGGCTACTTATGGTATATAGCTTATATCGTCCCTTATATACTTTTTGTTTTAATTTTGTGGGGTTGTTTAAGTCTTTTAAGACTATTTGAAAGATAAAATTAAAAAATTATTAAGTCAGTAAATAAATAGGCATTCATCGATTTTATCGATGAATGCCTATTTCAAAAAGAACGTTATTTCTATATAGTATCAAGACAAGAAGAAACTCGTTTTCAACTCATTTCTAAAACCTAAAAACTGCTAGCCATAATAATCAAAGCTATTGCGCAAATAATCGCCATTCCAGCAAAATAAAGACTCTTTTTATAATCTCCTTTTTTCTTGCTTTTGCTTATAACTTTATAAACTTCAGACCCGCAAATTACTAACGCTGAAATTCCAAATACAATAAAACCTATCCCAAATACATAACCTAAAATATCTAAAACCATAACTTCTAACCTCCATAAACCTTATTTACACTAAGGTTAACAAAGAAAAGAAGCGTCAAAACTAACAATATTGTCACACTCAAGATTGCTTTATTCCAATTGCTTTATTGACGTTGAGCCTCGGAACCCTTAACAATCCCAAAACTTGTCGAATGGTCGGCTTAATAGCTCACGCTATGCCGACATTCGTCTTCAAGTTTAGTTAAGGGTTCTTCTCAACGATCAATAAATTTTCTCGGCATAAATGCGTCATTTAAAACTAGTTAGTCGTCTATACTTAATTTAAAAATTTCTTCTTTCTTCTCAGTTAATTCTTTAAATATAATCTTCGGCTTTTTTTCAGAAAGCAATATGTCAAAAGCCTCATTATAGATAGCTTTCGCTTCTTTCGATTTAGACGTAGAAATTCTACTATAAATATTTCCTATCTCTTCAAGTAAACTCGCACTTTTTTTATAGTAAACTAAACCGTCTTTATTCGCTTCAAGTTCAACAAAACCATTTCTAATTCCATATTTTAAAGCATAATAAAGTAAAATAGCCGAAAATATTATATATAAATATCAAATTAATACCTCCTTTTTTAACAAACTTTATCACAATAGTTATCACTTTACAGGTCTATTTTTCATCGTTATAATCTAGTTAAATCCCGTAAGGGCCCGTAAGGGCGCACTTATACGTTTGTTCCAAACGGTGCAAAAACCATAATCGACCTTCGTCGATTTTTTTAATCTTAGTTTTAAGTAATCGGTGTTGTAGCACAGATATAAAAATTAATACTACATCAAAATTTAACTAAGATTTAAGCTACTAGTTTTTTGCTAGTAGCTTTTTTATTTTTTAAAATTTTAAATACCTTTATTTTGAATTTTAAGGGGGCATTTTAAAGATTTAGGAGTGAATCATATAGTTTTATGCCTAAAAACCTACATAAGCTTTTAAAACGCAAATATGAGCCAAATAAATATATCTTAATTTCACAAACTAAAATTCGAGCAAATCCAGTGTCGTTTTTTTAAGACACTGCCCAGTTACATGCAAGTTAAAATTTGCATAGTAAAACTGGTCAACCATGCAGGTTGAACGCTATAGTTCCCGCAGGTGCAAAAATACATAAAAAAACGCTAGCTTTTAAGCTAACGTTTCAAATCTTTTAAGTAATAATTTTGTTTTTCAAAATGCCAAATTGCCGTAATTGAATGTTTTCTCTTTGATTACTTTAAAGCCATTTGAACTACTCATTAAAGATATTGTATTTAGGCATGTTTTGACGGCGCATATTGAGCGCATGTATTTCTTCAAGTTCAGCTTTAATGGATTGCATTAAATAACCTTGCATAGCTTCAACGGTTTCGTTCTTTTGTAGCAGCATGGCTTTAAAACGTTTTAAGACACTGACAAGTTCAAATTCAACATCTTCTAAACGATAATATGTATTAAATGTGTTATTAAAAGACTTTTTCCCTTTGAGTAAAACACTTTTAATAATACGAATTTCTCTGATTTCAAAATTACTTAAATAATCTCTGGTTTGTTGTGGTAATTCTTCAAGGACTTGGAATTTTAAGGCTTCATTATTAAATTTATTTTGTTGATGATTTGTATGATTCGAATGAGTATTTATTAAATTATTGTTAGATGTATCATTCAAATCATTCGTATCATTATTCTCAGTCTCTATATAATCAGTATTATTAAATTCAGTATCATTTGCGTATGATTTTGATATGTCTTGATGTATTAAATTGATATTTCCTGACGTATTATTATCATAATTCTGGACGTATGATTTTGATACGTCCGTGTCATTACGAGATTCTACGTCATTTTCCTGTTGTGATATGTAGTATATATCAGCTTCTGTTACTTCAGGTTTTTTAATATATAACTTATTTGGTTTATTCAAACCTACTCTTATTTGATTAAATAAATCAGCTTGAGTTAATTCCTTTTTAATTTTAGATAATTTATTGGGGCTACTGATATTTAGAATAGATTTAAGTTTTTCATTGGTATAAATAAAAAATATATCTCCATTTTCGTCTATCCAATTATTTCTTATAGATAAGTCTAAGCGATCTCTTAGTATTGACCAAGTTATTTTAGCATCATTAGACAAATTAGTGTATTTAGGATTAGTAAAAAATACTTTAGGTAATTGATAGAATTTCTCTTTTTGGATTTCTTTAATATTAAAGTTTGACATAGAAAAACCTCTTTCATATTTAAGTTTTAAAAAGAGGTAATAAAAAAGTTATAATTATGTTTATATGTATTCGACTTGCACTAATAATTCTTAGTATATATAATAAGAATATAACAACTATATAAACAAAGCACTTGTTTTATTACCGAAGAGACCTGACTATTCCCGTAGTCGGGTCTCTTTACATATATTTATATTAACACTTTTCAAAGGTTTGTTAAATTGTTTATATACATTTGATCGTATTCATTTTAAAAACAAGGTACCGTATATAAACAAGTTATAAAAAGGTTTATCGTATAACTGGATATAAACCCTTTGATATCAAGTATAACAGGTATATAAAACTATAAGAATATCGTTATATACTTATACATATATCTATACATGTAAAAATGTTTAGATTTCTATAGAACACCGTATTTACAAGTATAATAGGTATATAATGGTATAAATGTTATATATATAGATATATGGAGGTATTATATGAAGAGTATGAAGCAAATCGCTGATGAATTAAGCGTAACAAAAATGACTGTTTACAATAATGCAAAAAAAGCAAATGTGAACTTTCAGAAGATTCATAATGTAAACTATTTATCAGGTGAAGATGAAGCTATAGTAATAAATAGAATTAAAAAAAATCAAAGTAAAAATGATTACTTTGATAATGAAAAAAAAGAAGAAACTAAACCCGATAATGATAATCTTGTAAAAGATGAGACGATTAAACATTTATATAATCAATTAGATATATATAAAGAACAGTCAAATAGAGATAAAGAACAGATAAATACACTGAATAGACTTTTAGAAAACCAACAAGTACTAGCTTTAGAAAGTAATAAAAAGATTCAAAAATTAGAGAATCAATTAGAGGAAGAAAGACAGCTTAATTATTCTTTTGATACATCTTCTAATGATAGACAAAACGTTAATGCGCAAGAAGCAACATTTGCCGAAGAATCTAAAGATAATAATCAACAACAAGAGGAAAATCAAACAACAGTTAAAGATATAGATCCTAGAGTTATATTTGAAGAGAATAGGAATGAAGATATAAATCAATCAACTAATGCGAAGGAAAATGAACGAGTTGAAAAACAAGATCCTAATACTAATGATGAGGTCGAACGACCATCTAAAAAGGGATTTTGGAGTCGCTTGTTTGGTAACTAATTCTATTAAAAAGACACAAGAAGTTTATAAACTTCTTGTGTCTTTTTATGTGGATTGAACTTCTGATAATCATCGATTATGTTAATAAATTAGTATAATAAAGAATTATCTAGAATACATCAAGTTAAGATATTTTATATTATTGATTATAAAAATCAATAAACAGAAAATTTTTAAATATATTCATCAAAAAATAAAAGGTAGCATAATATCCAAATGTATATTAATATTAATTATAAATAATAGGTGAGGGGTGCTATATGAAGAAATTTAAATTTATTTTTATTTTTTTAATGTTGGCATTTGTGTTTGTTCAAAATGATTATACTTTTGGAAGCTCATATAATGAGGGGCTAAGTTATTATAGTGTTGAATATAATAATGAAAGAGTTTTTAATGAATCTATTAAACAAAAGGATATAGAGTTAACTTATAAGATTCCAGAAATACATACAGCACAAATTAAAACTAGTAAGTCCCAAGTAGAGTCCTTAATAAAAAATAATAAAAACATCAGGTTTATAAACCCTACATGTTCTACTTGTGTAGCTAAAAAATCTGTACAGGTAGAAAAGAACTCAATTAATAAAGAAAATGGTATAAATGATTTGTTTGATAAACAGTGGGATATGCGGAAAGTAACTAATGAAGGTAAAAGTTATAAGCTAAGTTCAGAAAGAAAGAGTGCAAAAGTTGCTTTAATAGACTCAGGTGTAAATAGTAACCATCCGGATTTAAAAAGCATAAATAAGACAATAAATGAAGTCCCCAAAGACGGTTTTAGAGGTAGCGAAAAGGATGAATCAGGAAATAGAAATTTTGAAAAAGATAAGTTGAATCACGGAACATTAGTAGCAGGACAGATAGGAGCTAAGGGTAGTTTAAAAGGTGTGAATCCCGGAGTAGAGATGAATATGTATCGTGTGTTTGGATCAAAAAAAAGCGAGATGCTTTGGGTTTCTAAGGGAATTGTTGATGCGGCAAAAGATGATAACGATATAATTAATGTTAGTCTAGGAAATTACTTAATTAAAGATAACCAAAATAACAATAAATTAAGAGATGATGAAAAAGTAGATTATGATGCGCTACAAAAAGCTATAAATTATGCTCAAAGAAAAGGTAGTATTGTTGTTGCAGCTGTAGGAAATGATGGTATTAATGTAAAAGATGCAAAAGAAATAAATAAGAAGAGAAATGTAGAAAGTAAATCATCAAAAAAGGTATATGATACTCCATCCAATTTAAATAACGTTGTGACTGTAGGATCTATCAATGCTAACAACCGTATTTCTGAATTTTCTAATTATGGAAGTGGTTTTATAGATTTAACAACTATCGGAGGTTCTTATGAACTTTTAGAAAAATATGGAGAAAGAGCATGGTTAGAGGAAGGATATATGCAAAAGCAAAGTGTTTTAAGTACATCTTCTAATGGAAGATACATATATCAATCAGGAACATCACTTGCAGCTCCAAAAGTTTCTGGTGCATTAGCCTTAGTGATTGATAAATATAAATTGAAAGATAATCCTGAAAAAACTTTAGAAATATTTAAGAAAAAAGGGATTGAAAAAGAAAAAGGTATGGATAAAAAACATTATGGCAGAGGAAAACTGGACGTATACAAATTACTTAAAGATTGAAGGGAAATAATATGATTGCTATTAATATTGTAGGTGAGGTAGATTCAACCCTTACTGAAAGTATTTTAGAATTAGATAGAAGGATTACAATCAATTCTTCGAATATAGACCCTGATTTTATAATTGTATATGAGAAGTTTGATGAGTATTATACGTTTTTAAAAGAATCTATAGAAAAATCACCAATAATTGTAGTGACAGGTAATAATAGTTATATTAGAGAGTGTTATTTTTATAGTTTAGGAATAGATTTATATATTGTAAGGAATAAGGAAATTAACAGCATAATAATATGTAGAGTTTTGAATGAGATAAAAAAGCATATTAAATACATTGATGATGAATTGATAGACTTTGAAAATCAACAATTTGCATTTAATAATCATTTAATAAAACTTTCTAATATAGAATTGAAAATTCTACAATATTTATATTCTAACCTTGAAAGATATGTGTCGAAAGATGATTTAAAGAAGAATGTTTGGGATACAGAAGACTTTGTTGATTCTAATACAATAAATGTATATATACATCGATTAAGAGATAATTTAAGAGTGTGCAAAGAAATAGAAATTATTAATGAACGTAAACTTGGATATAAACTTTTGATTAAAAAAGACCTTTGTTAGTCCAAAGGTCTTTTTTCGGAATTTAATATAAAACTTAATACATTTTCAATATTTGGCATTGTTATGCTGTTTTTGTAGAGTCCGCTAGATATTTCAAATGATTTATTCATATCAGGCGGATATACTTTTACACTATTATTTTTAAGTAAATCAATATTTTTTTGTAAGAATGGATTTTCCCACATTTTTATATTCATATTTGGAAATATATAAAGACTTTTATATCCTGTCAAACATACAGTAGTTAAAAGATTATCACATATGCCGCTAGCGATTTTATTAATGGTGTTTGCAGAAGCAGGTAATA
>NZ_CP094804.1:0-29289 GCF_025560845.1 Staphylococcus arlettae | reverse complement strand
TTATTGGTATTCGTTAGTAGAAAAGCACCGTACACTTTAATAGAGTGCGGTGCTTTTTCTCATTTATTAGATAAAACCATTCTCATATAGCAAGTAAAGTGACACCGCAATTAAAACGTATGATTAGGGTATATATTAATTGTGGAGTGAAGATAGATGATTATAGGTTATGCGAGAGTATCTTCAATAGATCAAAATTTGGAAAGACAATTGGATAATTTAAAGACGTTTAGCGTAGAGAAAATCTTTACAGAGAAGCAATCAGGCAAATCAGTGGAAAATAGACCTGTATTTCAAGAAGCCCTTAATTTTGTAAGGATGGGAGATCGATTCGTTGTGGAGTCTATTGATCGTTTGGGACGTAACTATGATGAGATTATTGAAACTGTGAATTATTTAAAA
Source organism: Staphylococcus arlettae (assembly GCF_025560845.1). NCBI lineage: Bacteria > Bacillati > Bacillota > Bacilli > Caryophanales > Staphylococcaceae > Staphylococcus > Staphylococcus arlettae. Next base: position 28,887 of record NZ_CP094804.1, on the reverse strand, counting down.
GAAAAAGATGTTCAGTTAATGATTACAAGCTTACCTATGATGAATGAAGTCATTGGTAATCCATTACTAGATAAATTTATGAAAGATTTAATCATTCAAATCTTAGCAATGGTTTCAGAACAAGAAAGAAACGAAAGTAAACGTCGACAAGCACAAGGAATTCAAGTTGCGAAAGAAAAAGGTGTGTATAAAGGGAGACCTTTACTTTATTCACCAAACGCGAAAGATCCTCAAAAGCGTGTTATTTATCATCGAGTTGTCGAAATGTTAGAAGAAGGCCAAGCAATTAGTAAAATTGCGAAAGAAGTTAATATTACAAGACAGACAGTTTATAGAATTAAACATGATAAGGGATTATCTTGATAAATTGATTGTCAACGCAAATGATAGGTTTTCACAACGTTTAATAATTATACTATTAAGATAACAAGAAACATGAAATTACACAATATTAATAATATATTGTCTTTTCGGTTAATCTCTAAGTGATTTTTATAATAAGACCTCCTTATTTTAATAAGGAGGTCTTATTATAAAAATCATACGTAATTAAAGAACAAATTGAATTTTTAAAATAGCATTAACAACCAGCTTTTAACAGACCGCCACCATAGCCAGCGACAGCACCAATAGCAGCTCCGCCGCCCCAACCAAATGGGCCGGCTAAAGAAGCAGACGTACCACCAGTAAGAGCTCCTTTTGCTGCACCACTAATAGCAGCTTTTCCACATTTACTTAATCCACCGTTAATATTTTGTTTTTGTTCAAAACTTAGCTTTTTCATATAATCGCCTCCTGTAATGTTAATTTACTTCACACATGTTACTCCCGCTATAGCTGCTCCAGCTCCAGCAGATATTGGACCACCAACAGATCCTGCTATTGCGCCTCCTAACATACGGCCTGCAATGTCAGTTCCTGAACATGCTACAGCATTGCCACCAGCATTCACCTTTTTGCAATCACTTTCGCTAATCTTTTTCATATAATCGCCTCCTAAGATTTGGTTATATATTAAATATAATATAAATTTAGTTGTTCATCAAATCTTTCGCGGTTTTAAATGAAAAAAATACAAGTAGTGTCAAACAAAAAGAACCGATTATTGCTGTTAATATTACTCCTGATATTGATGAGTATGAACTCAATATGATTGTGCCTATAAAAGAACCTAAAGTACCAGTTATCATACCTAATATAATATTTGTTTTAGTTAATGGTAATAACCAATAGTTTAGTCCGACACCGATAATGATACCTACTAAAATTTTAATTATAATATCCATTTATTTCCCCCCTTGTTATTCAATTTTACCATATCATAGTATATAAACAATTTGTAGATTGCATTGATTTTCAATAATTATTTTTCATAGCTTTTTCTATTTCACTTGAGTCATATGGATTATCTATAAATTTTCCATTTACGTAAATAGAGGGAACATAATTGTTTTTATATTTGTCATAAAGCTTTTTATCATTATTTGCTAATTTCCAAGATTTACTATTTTTAGACTTGTAATCTTTTTTAATTTTATTTAAAACCTTTGGTGGAATATTTAATTTGCTTAATTCACGATCAAGTAATTTTGTAGTAATCCATTTATTTTCATTATTAGGTTGCAATTTCAAAAGTCTATTATGAAATTTCCAATATTCTTTTGGATAGTAGAGATATAAGGAATGAGCTGCTCTGGATGCCACTATAGAATCCTCACCAAGTATTGAAGCATTTACAACTTTATAATTACTTTTTCCGTTATTTATATACTTATTTTTAATTTTTTGAAAATGGCTTTCATGAAATTTCTTACAATAGGGGCACTTATAATCCATAAATTCTATAATAGTATTAGATGCTTTAGTATTTCCCATTACAGGGGAGTTTATGGTATCATCATTAATTTTTTTAGGATTAGTGTCTTGGAAGCCAACTTTTGAAAAAAAATATGTACAACCAATTAATAATAATATAATTAATAATAGTATAGGTACTACTATGCGTTTTTTTAACATGGTAATCTTTCCTTCAATTCAATTATTTTGGGTATTCCATAAATTATAGTAGTTTTTTTTATTGTTCATGAGTTGTTCATGAGTGCCAGTTTCTACAATTTCTCCCTTATTAAACGTAATAATTTTATCAAAATGTGATACTAAGCCTAACCTATGAGAAATTACTATTAAAGTAGTTTCAAAGCTTTCAATATAATTTTGTATCTTACTTTCAGTAGAAAAATCTAAAGCACTTGTAGGCTCATCTAAAATTAAAATTTTCGATTTTTTTAAAAATGCACGGGCTAAAGAAATTCTTTGAATTTCCCCGCCTGATAAATTTTCGCCATTAGTTTCTAAAATAGTATTATATTTAAATGGTAAATCCATAATAAAATCATGGATTTCAGCAGCTTTACAAGCTTTTATTATTTCCTCCATAGAATAGCTGGTATCATCATTTAATATTAGGTTTTCTAACACGCTTCCATAAAATATAAAATTATTTTGTGAAACATAAGAAATATCATTTCTCCACTTGTCTCTGTTTAGTGATGAAAGAGGCTCCCCATCAATATAAATATTCCCTTTTTGAGGCATATAATATTGTAGAAGTAATTTTACGATGGTAGATTTTCCTGAACCACTTTGACCAACTAAGGCAATATTCTCCCCCTTTTCAATAGTAAAATCTATATCTTTCAGTACTTTTTCTCTATGACCATAATAGAAGTTTACTTGGTGAAACTCTATATTTTTATCAAATTTAGGCATCTTATTTTTAATAGATTCTTTATTTAAATCTGTTACTTCAAGAACTCTTCTAGTAGATACAATTGCTGATTGAATAACTGATTGGCTATCGATTAATCTTTCTACAGGATCTATATAGTATACAACTAACGCATTAAAAGTTAATAATTCTCCTAGAGTAATTGTGTCATTCATTACTTGTATTGATCCAAACCATAATATAACTAAAGTAGAGGTTAAAGTCATAAATTCCTTTAAAGATAATTGCATATTCATGTATGTGCCTAATTTGAAAATGTTACTTAGCAACATATCAAATATAGTATTAGTTTTGTGAAAAAATTTCTGCTCAGCATTATAACTTTTAATAGTGTCAATCCCCCTTATTCCTTCTATAAAAGAAGAACTTAGGTCAGCGTTTTTCTCCATTTCTTGTCTATTATATTTTTCAAAAGGTTTTTTGAAAAATATAGCTAATGCTATATAAATGGGTACTAGAGTCAGGACTATTAAAAATAAATTTTTATTTTGCATTAATAATATAACGCTTCCAATTACAATCATAATTAAATCCATAAATAGTGTAACTGTAACCGAAGAAAATGCTTCTCTAATTTTCTCAGTATCTCTAAAACGTGATAGTATTTCACCTTCTTTACGTGTTTCAAAAAATCGCATAGGTAAATGTAAAATATGTTTATAATAATTAAGCATTAAATATTTATTAATTTTGAGCCCCATATTTAATACTAATTGATACCTTATAAATGAAATTAAAAGAGAGATTATATATAACATCAATATAGCAATGCTGAAATTATGTAAATTTTCAATGAAAGTACTGGGTATTATCTCATCAACCAAGTATTTAAAATAAAAGGCACCTATAATACCAATAATATTAATAAAAATTGATGTCAACAATATAATCCAAATTGTTAATTGATTTTTTTTAAATATATTTAAAAAAAATTTGACAGTTGATGGATAATTGGGTGTTTTTGTGAAAGTTTCTTTTTTTTTAAAAGTTATAATAATATTTGTAAATTGCTTTTGAAATTCTTCTTTGCTTATTTTATAATGTCCTCTTGCTGGATCAGTTATGAAAAAGTTCTTAGAAGTTATTTTTTTAATAATAACAAAATGATTAAACCCTTTATCATTTAATATATGTGCAATTATAGGTTTCTTCAAATAATATAGTTCCTTGAAATATTCAATTTCAAATGCTTCAACATCAAATCCAATTGCTTCACCAGCTTTTATCATTCCTGATATATTTGTACCATATAAATCTGTTCCAGCATATTCTCTGATTTTTTCAATAGAAGTTTTTTTTCCATAAAATTTACTAATCATAGCTATACAAGCTGGACCGCAATCTTTTTCATCAGACTGTTCAATAAATTTCAAAATATCCCCCCTAAAATAAATAATATTTCTTTTATAGTTCTTTAAATTTAAATATTTTAATAGACATAAATACAGAAACTACTAATATAACAAATCCTAAAAGAGCATATAATGAACTATATAGTAAATTTGCAGAAATGTTTTCTAAAATATCTACATATGAACCATTACCGAAACGTAATAAACCATAAAAGAAAGGAACGTACAGAGAAATCACAAAAAATGAAGTTGTTAGAAAAATAGCATTAGATTTTTCAACTCCAAATTTAAATGTCAATGGAAATATGAGAGAATACTGGAAAGTTATACCTATACCAATAAATAAAGATGTTAATATAATAAGAAAGCTCTTAGTTACTATAATTAAAATAATAGTAGAGATTAACATCCCTAATAAACTTAGAAGAATATAAAAAGTGAAATGACTTATTATATAAGTACTTCTAGTAATAGGTAAAGTAGATATGTAATTAATCCACTTAGAAATTTTTTCACTTTTCAAATTATCTGTCGCAACAGTAGTAAGTAGTACCATGATCGCGAAAATACTCATTAAAGGATTTATAAAGGATAAAAAAACACTTATAATAGAACCTAGGATTGTATAAACTATTATTTTCTCCTGATTTGCATAGTAGTGACTTTTCAATAAACCGTTCACGTATATTTTCCTCTCTTAATAGTTATTAGCCGTATTGATATTAAAACTTTGAAGTTAACTCCTTTTGTGTTCTATAATGAGGTACATCATATTATGTTAGGAGTAAAAATATGGGTTCAAATTGTAAAAGAACTAAATCCTTTTTCTTTGAAATATTTACAGATATTATTTTTAGAATTTTTTCATTTATACCTAATATTTTTAGTCTAATTATTAAAATTATCAAAAAAACATTGACGTGGTTTTAATCTCTAAAATTAATTTTGAAAACTGGCACCAATTAAACCAAAAATAATAAATATTATAATATATAAAATACTCCAAATTATAGAAGCTCTTTTAGATAATTGATTTGTTGAAAAAAGCATTATACCAAATATGTAAGCACCTAAAATAGTTTGTAAATTAAATACACCTAATATTGCATTTCCTTTATCAAAAATATTAAGACTTGCTATATTGTAATCTTCAGGTGATAATCCTGTCCCCCACTGTATTAACAGAATAATTAGAGAAATTCCCCCTGTTATTAATGTATAGCTTGTAGTCGCTGAAAAGACAACTTTAGCACTTGCATTTGATTTCATTAATTTAGAAATTAATAAAAACATTAAAAATGTAATTAATATAGTTATTAATGAAACAAATGGAGAACCTATTATCGAGCTCATTTTTGTGATAGAAATTGTTTGCTCTATTTGACTTTCAGAAAGTCCAGAGTACTTATACATTGATTCCCAATCTGTAGTATAAACACTTATTATACTTGATAATGATGTCAAAATAATCGTAATCAATAGTTTAAGACCCCATTTAGGACTATCTCTTAAATTTGAAAAATGATTAACTAGCGGTAATTTTGAGTCGTTCATTTGGTTTTCTCCTCCTAATTCCAATATTTATTAAAATCATACCACTTACAATATAATTTTAAAATAGCTTTATAAAATAACATAAATTAAATCAATAATTTTTATATTGCTTTCCTATGTTAGTATTATATCAAAAGTAATCTTAAGGAGTGTTTGTTAATTGAAGAAAAAATGGATGTGGCTTATAGGGACTGTTGCAATTGTAGGATTATTGGCAATTGCGTTGATTTTAAGGCAAGTGAATAGTAGTTCTGAAGATAATGGTGGATATGATACATATACAGTGGAACAAGAAAGCCCACTTAATTTAGAGGGGAAAGCTTCTCCTCATTCAGTCAAAACATATAACAACAATAGCAAAATTGGATCATATGTCAGCACACAAGTTGACGATGGTCAATCAGTTAAGCAAGGCGACGCATTGATTAACTATGATGTGAATAGCAACAAACGTCAACAATTGGAAAATAAAGTAGACGAAGCGCAAAGCGCAGTTGATGAAGATTATAGAAACATTAATCAAAATCCGAATAACAATGATTTACAAAAGAAATTAACGCAAGATCAAAGTTCACTAAGCGAAGCACAACAACAATTAAATCAACATGATAAGCAAGTGAATGACAGTGTTAAAGCAGCTTTTGATGGTAAAGTAGATATCAAAAATAGCGAAAATGTATCTGATGGGCAACCGATTTTACAATTGATTTCAAACGACCCACAAATTAAGACAACAGTCTCTGAATTTGATTTGGATAAAATCAAAGAAGGTGACAAAGTAGACGTCAAAGTCACAAGTAATGGTAAGACAGGTAAGGGAGAAATTAACAAAATCTCTGAATTGCCTAAGAGTTACGAAGATACGTTAAGTGAACCTGGTACAGCCAGTGCCGGAGCAAGTGCATCTGGTGAAGGTGGAGATGAAGCAGATTCAGCAGCGCAAGCTTCAAACCCAGTTGAATCCGATCCAAGTGGTGGCAATGATTCTGAATCATCGAAATACTCAGTTATTATTAGTGACTTAGATATGCCTGTACGTGCAGGTTATTCAATGGAAGTAAAAGTGCCATTAGATTCAATTAAGTTACCTAAATCTGTCCTAACAAAAGATAATGATGTATTTGTCGTTAATAAAGATAATAAAGTAGAAAATCGAGATATCAGCATTGATAAAGTGAACGGTGAGATTTTCGTTAAAAAAGGATTGAAAAAAGGCGACAAACTGATTAAAAATCCTAAAAAAACAATGAATGATGGAGATAAAGTTGAGGTGTCATCATGATAGATCTTGTAGATATCAATCGACACTTCAAAAATGGTGATGAACAAAATCATATTTTGAAAGACATAAATATCAACATTAAAGAAGGTGAGTTCATTGCCATCATGGGTCCTTCAGGTTCAGGTAAAAGTACGTTGATTAATATTTTAGGTTTTATTGATCGTGGCTATGAAGGTGATTATCTGTTTAATGGAGAGAATTATAAGCAAAGCTCAGATAACCAACTTGCAGAAATACGAAATAAAACCGTTGGCTTTGTATTCCAAAATTTTAAATTGATTCAAAATAATACAATCATGGAAAATGTTAGTATTCCACTGGTTTATGCTGGATTTGGTTCACAAACACGCAAAGACCGTGTAACACGTACGTTACATGATGTCCGACTATATGATAAAGAAAACCAAGTACCAAACAAATTATCAGGGGGTCAACAGCAACGTGTGGCAATTGCCCGTGCCATTGTAAACCAACCTAAATTTATTATTGCCGATGAACCAACGGGTGCACTAGATTCAAAGACTTCACAAGATATTATGGAATTATTTACGAAATTAAATAAAGAATCTAATACGACAATGATTATGGTCACTCATGACCCAAAAGTAGCTAGTAAAGCAGATCGTATTATTCATATCTTAGATGGTCGTGTGCAACGAGAAGAGGTGGTTGAATGAAAAATTTATTGAATATTTTAGCCATTTCATTCAAATCCATATTGAAAAATAAACGACGCAATATTTTTACCATGATAGGTATTATTATTGGTATCTCGGCCGTTATTACAATTATGTCATTAGGTAATGGGTTTAAAAAAACAGCAGCAGAAGAATTTTCAGATACAGGTGCAGGCAAAAATTCTGCGATTATTAATTTTATGACAAGTAGTGGCAAGGGCGCTAAAGACAACCCATTTAGCCAACAAGATATTGACGTCGTGAAGCAAGTCAATGGGGTCACTGATGCGAAAATCAAAGAGAATGACGATACAGGTTATTCTGCGAAAATGACCAATGCACAAAAAAAAAGCGATATCAGTATATTGAAAAAAGGAAGTATGAATGATCCTGAAAAAGGACAAGGCTTTGATTCAGACGACAATGAATTGCATAAAAAAGTCGTTACAGTAGACGACAAAATTGCGAAAGATGTCTTTAACAAAGATGCGATTGGCAAAACGTTGTATATTGATGGTCAAGGTTTTGAGGTAGTAGGTATTGCAAATGATGCGATGAATCCATCTGCCGTTAACATGCCTTCTAAGACGTTTGATCAGTACATGGGGGATTTAAATCAAGACTTCCCATCACTACAATTAACAGTTGAAGATGGTTCGGACAAAAAAGACGTAGCTAAAAAAGTGGAAGACGCATTAAATAAAAAAGGGTCAGGCGTGGACGATGGTAATTATACGTATAATGATACTGAAGAAATGATGAAAGGCATTAACAAAGTCTTCGATGGTATCACCTACTTTGTGGCAGCCGTAGCAGGTATTTCGCTATTTATCGCAGGTATTGGTGTAATGAATGTGATGTATATCTCAGTTGCTGAACGTACTGAAGAAATAGCGATTCGTCGTGCATTTGGTGCAAAAAGTCGTGATATTGAATTACAATTCTTAATTGAAAGTGTTGTTCTTTGTGTCATCGGCGGTCTAATTGGATTAATCTTAGGAATCCTTATCGGTAGCTTGGTTGATGCCGTAACGCCTGATTACATTAAGAGTGTCGTCAGTCTAGGTTCTGTGTTAATAGCGGTCGGTGTATCCATGTTAATAGGTATTGTCTTCGGTTGGATTCCAGCGCGAGCAGCTGCCAAGAAAGAACTGATTGACATTATAAAATAGAATAATAATCATAATATTTTAAATTAACATAATCTATGATTATCAGAAGTTCTCACTATAAAAAAGGCACTAAAAGATTATAATCTTTTAGTGCCTAATTAATTATATTAGCTACCAAACAAACGACTCCAAAAGCCTTTTTTAGGTTGTTTTTCTTCCATCTCTTCACCTTCACTATCTATTTCTTTAAATTGTGTATCGTCTTTTGTGGATGGTTTTTCGTTGATGTTCTCATCCTCTTTTTCTTCAGAGATATCTCTATGCTGTACCTCTATGGGCTGTTCCTTTTCTGGTTGCTGATTAAAATCTTTAGTTTCTTCGGTAAACTTTGCTTCTTGCGCCTTAACATTTTGTCTATCATTAGAAGATGTATCAAAGGAATAATTAAGCTGTCTTTCTTCCTCTAATTGATTTTCTAGTTTTTGAATTTTTTTATTACTTTCTAAAGCCAATATTTGTTGATTTTCCAATAGTTTGTTTAATGTATTAACATTGCTATTTTGCTGATCTAATTGCTTTGTTAGGTTCTCAATATATTTTTCGTCATTTTCAGCTCGGGTTTTAAAGATTTCTATTTGTTTTTCTAATTCGTTTACTTTTGTTTTTAATGTCTCAGAAGTACCTAAATTACTATACTCCACATTTTTAACTTCGGAAGTATTTTCATTAGGTATTTCTTTTTTAACTGTTTCCTGCTTTTCTATGGTACTTTCTTTTTTTGTTATTTTTTCTATAATTTTCAAACAATCATTATCACTAATGTAATTAATACCATTTTCTTTTGAAAAAGTAATATTTAAATTTTTAGCATTATTAACAATAGTTTGTTTAGTTACATTCAATTCATCAGCAAGTATTTTAATAGTTTTCATACAAATCATCCTTAGGTACTAAATTAGGTACCTAAATTTTACCACCTAACAATAAATTTTTCATCTTTTACTACCTAATTTAGTGCCTAATCACCTAATTAGGCACTAAATAAACCTGTTCTAAGATTTTTAGGTACTTAATATTATCCTAACGATTTTTAAAACGCTTTATATGCGTATTTAAAAGTGTTAATATTACTTTATGAAAATTAAAAGAGCCAATGCTATTGGCGTAGCATCAGCTCTTGGTAATAAAACGATTCGCATTCGTTTGTTTATATATTTTTTTGATACTTGTATTATATATATCTAATCATCTAAGTGCAAGCACAAAACATGTAACTTACGTAAAAATTGTTTTATTACCTCAACTTCTAAATAAATGGAAATGAGGTTTTTATTATGCCAAATTTTGAGAAATATAATTTATCTCAAGTGAAAACTGAAAGATTCTATCAATTACCCAAATACTTATTTGAAGATGCATATTTCAAGAAAATGTCAGCAGAGGCCAAAATTATGTATGCATTATTAAAGGATCGTTTTGAATTATCTATACAAAATGAATGGGTAGATAAAAATAATAATATTTATTTTATTTTTAGTAACAAGCATTTGTGTGAATACTTAGGCTACGCTGAGCAAAAAATCATAAAATTAAAAAAGGAACTAGTGAAATTTAACTTACTTACTCAAGAGCGAGTGGGACTTAATAAGCCTAATAGATTATATCTATTAAAGCCAAATTATAATAATGAAATCAGTCATAGCAAGGAACTTCCAAATTCACAGTTCCAAAACAGTGAATTTGGAAGTTCTGGAACTGTGAATTCGGAAGTTCTTGAACAGTTGAATTCACAGTCTAATGATACTGAATTTAGTAATACTGATTATATAGAGACTGAGAACAATGATACGAATGATTTGAATGATACATCTAACAATATTTCTGAAAACGCTCATTCGAATCATACAAATCATCAACAAACTGAATTTAATAATGATGCCTTAAAATTCCAAGTGCTTGAAGAATTGCCACAACAAATCAAAGATTACTTAAGTAATTTTAAAATTAGAGAAATTCGTATTATTAAAAGTGTTTTACTTAAAGGAAAAAAATCATTTAATAATGCTCATGATACATATTACCGTTTAGAAGACGTGGAGTTCGAACTTGTCAGTGTCTTAAAACGATTTAAAGCGATGTTGCTACAGAAAAATGAAACGGTAGAAGCTATGCAGGGTTATTTAATGCAATCGATTAAAGCTGAGCTTGAAGAAATACATGCACTGTATATGCGCCGTCAAAACATGACTAAGTACAATATCTTTAACGAATAATTCAAATGATCTTTCAGCAATCAAAGCAACCTCTAAATATTCGGTTAAGTCATCTGATTTTTTAACTGATGATGATGAAAGAAATCAAGAAATCGTGAATGACTTGGAAAAAGGTTTATATCGAAAACGTATGTTGAGTTATGGTGGATTGCTTAAACAAAAACATAAGATTTTAAATTTAGATGATGCCGAAGATGGAAATTTGATTAATACAAGTAACGAAGATAAAACAACAGACGAAGAAGAAAAAGCACATTCAATTACGGCAATTTGGAATTTTGAAAAACAAAATTATTACTTAAAAGATTTGAAACGTTAGCTTAAAAGCTAGCGTTTTTTTATGCTTTTTTGCCCCTGCGGGAACTATAGCGTTCAACCGGCATGGTTGACCAGTTTATATGCACAAAAATAATTTTGTGCGTAAATGGGCAGTGTCTAAAAAATTAGTCACTGGTTTTGCTCAAATTTCTGCTTTTGGAAATAGCATATATTTATTTGGCTCATATTTGCGTTTTAAGAGCTTATATAAGTTTTTAGGCATAAAACTATATGAATTACCCCTAAATCTTTAAAATGCCCCCTTAAAATTCAAAATAAAGGTATTTAAAATTTTAAAAATAAAAAAGCTACTAGCAAAAAACTAGTAGCTTAAATCTTAGTTAAATTTTGATGTAGTATTAATTTTTATATCTGTGCTGCAACACCGATTACTTAAAACTAAGATTAAAAAAATCGACGAAGGTCGATTATGGTTTTTGCACCGTTTGGAACAAACGTATAAGTGCGCCCTTACGGGATTTAACTAGATTATAACGATGAAAAATAGACCTGTAAAGCGATAACTATTGTGATAAAGTTTGCTAAAAAGGAGTGTTTTATTTTTATGACTATCAAACAGATTGTGAATGATTTATTAAATAAAAAATGGTCTTTAGAAGATTTGTTTTGGTTAATTTTAATGTGTGTAATATTTAGTACTTTTACTACACCATTTTTAGGTATTCCGATTGGAGTTATTGCTTACTTTTTCTTTTTTTATAAAGATGATGATTTTGATGAGATAGCAGAAAAATATGATTATCAAGACGAGAATAAGAAATAGATCACGCATTTATGCCGAGAAAATTTATTGAAGTTGAGAAGAACCCTTAACTAAACTTGCAGACGAATGTCGGCATAGCGTGAGCTATTAAGCCGACCATTCGACAAGTTTTGGGATTGTTAAGGGTTCCGAGGCTCAACGTCAATAAAGCAATATTGCTTTATAATTTATTTTGAGTAGAAGGGAGTTTTGTTATGAATAGTAATTATGTTTCTATCGATTTTTTTAATGAAATACCGTTGTTTGATTATAATTTTTCTTTGATAAATCATGAATTTGAGCAATGGAATCAAGAATACGAGGCTTTTAATTTTGAATTTAGTGGAGTTGAATTTAAAAGTAGATTGGCTAAAAAAACTCCTAAAAAAGTAGGTTATTTTGTTGCGTTTTGGTGCAAGAATGAGATTAATAAAAATAGACCTTTTAATTTTAAGGAGTCAAAAGATAAGTTGATTATTAATATTTTAGATGGATCTAAAAAAGGTCAATTTATCTTTCCTAAAGAGTTATTGTTTAAAAAAGGAATTGTTAGTTCTGAAAAACATAAAGGTAAAATGGCTATTCGCGTTTATCCTAGTTGGGAAAGGGATTTGAATAAAACGGCTGTTAGTACACAGAAGTGGCAAATCCCTTATTTTTTAGATTTTACTAAGGGTTTTGATGAGGAAAAAATTAAGGAATTGTATTTAAGTTGATTTAAATTTTGATATTCAAAGATTTCATACAAAAAATACAAAATAATGAATAGTCTATATATTCTAGGAGCTTGGAAATTTAGAATATTTGTATTCCAGACTTTGATAAAGCCTATTAAATCAATGAAAAATATTCTAAGAAAGCACCTAAGTGATATTTTTGCTCTTGGAGCAGATGATTTATTATTATTAAAGCATGGTAAAGATTTTTATAATAATAAAATGCAAACAAGAGAACAGTTATTAACTACTTCTGTAAATTATCACTATATGTATTCATATGGTAATTCTTTATCTACTCCAAAAGTATCTGGTAATTTAGCATTAATAATAGAAAAATATAACTATAAAGATTTACTTACAAAATCAATTGAACATTTTTAAAAAATATAAATGTTTTAAATACTTATAGAGCTCTCAGTCGAAATGGAGGATTATAATGAGAAAAAAATTAGCAATATTCAATATAGTAGCAATTATAGGTATTATATTGTTTATCTTTACATTAATTTCAAGTATTGCACTTGCAACTAAATTTATTGTATTTAGCGTGATTTTCGTTTTTCTAGTAGTTAACGCTATAATATATTATATGATGACAAGGAAGTGTTGAATATAATTTATTTTTACATATTTGCATAAAATCACATCATATTTCTTTAATATTTTTTCTAAAACGTTAGCGAAAAAGCTAGCGTTTTTTTATTGAAAAGTGCTAAAAAACGCTAGGGTACATTTTGGGTACAAAAACAAAATTCAGGCACCAAGTAGAAATCTCTGTAACCCTTGAAATGTCTGGCTTCGCCAGACCCACCTTATTGATAGGTGGTAAATTTCCCTTATGCTCTTACAAAGAATTTGGAGCCAATTCAAAATTTTGGTGTTTTAAAAGAAAAAATGCCTCTGCATGAACTAAAAAACAGAACTACTTTTTGAATGATTTTATGCCAATTTTTAATTTGCATGTAACTGGGCAGTGTCTAAAAAAATTCGTCACTGGTTAAGCAAAAATTTTAGGTTTGTTTTTCTGATTTTTAAATTTAGCTCATATTTGCGTTTTAAGAGCCGTTAAATAGTTTTAGGTATAATGAAATATAAAACACCCCTGAATGCTCTAAAAAGTATCTTAAAATTGCAAATAAGGGCATTTTAAATTTAAAAAATTCTCATGATAATATTTGGTAAAAAGGAATGCTTTTATGATTGCTATGTTGATATCGATTATAGGTATGTGGTTTTGTATTGGAATGGCATTTTTAGCTATCAAGAAGAATAAAAAGTAAAACGCGCATTTATGCCGAGAAAATTTATGAAATTTTTAAATTATACTGTTTTCACTATAGTACTAATAGTAAATTATGCTATGAGGTGTTTTGATGATTACAGTAATATTAAGTGTACTATTTATAATTGCATTTGTTAGTATATCTTTGTTGTTTCAATTATCTTTAGGTAATAGCCAACAAAAAAGAAAACAACTTTCAGATAAAGAAGTAAAAATCGATAAAAAAAGTTTATGGATATCGTTTTATTTTTAGCAATACTAGTAGTAATAGTTCATGTATTTAGCTAGATCAGTTTTTAACTGGTCTCAGACTGTCGACAAAGTCTCCGACTTTGTTGGCAGTTTTTTTATGCACGCTTTCCGCGGGCACTGCCTTAGCCTGTAGTCTTCGGCTAGTGATATTCCCGCAGGAGTCGGCATAAATTACTGCCAATATTACACAAAAACATTATAATATATGTAAATTAAACAGTGGTGGTGTTTATTATGTTGAATAAATCAATTGATAAAAGAGATCAATATGAAATGATTTCTATCTCTGAATTAGTCCCTAATAATCATTTATTACGTAAAGTCGATGCGATATTAGATTTAAATTTTGTGTATGAACTTGTCGAAGACAAATATTGCCTTGATAATGGTAGACCATCTATAGATCCTGTTATTTTAGTAAAAATATTACTCATACAAAGGTTGTTTGGCATTAAATCAATGAGACAAACAATTAAAGAAATAGAAACAAATGTAGCTTACCGTTGGTATTTAGGATATAGCTTTTTAGATAAAGTACCTCATTACGGAACTTTTAGTAAGAACTATACACGTCGTTTTCATGATACAGATTTATTTGAACAAATATTTGAGAAAATACTAGAAATAGCTATCAAAAATAACTTAATAGATCACTCATCTTTATTCATTGATTCTACACATATTAAAGCAAATGCAAATAAGAATAAATACATCAAAAAAATTGTAAAAAAAGATACACTTCACTTCCAAGAAGAATTGGATAATGAAATAAATGAACAAAGGCGAGCACAAGGAAAAAAGCCAATAAAAAATAAAAGCAAGGAGGAATATAAAACCAAAAAAGTAAGTACGACTGATCCAGAAGCTGGGTACTACGTTAAAGGTGAACGAGAAAAGCAATTTGCTTATAGTTTACACGCATGTGTAGATAAAAATGGTTATATTATTGATAAGCACGTGACACCTGGTAATATTCACGACAGTACACAACTCAAACCAATGATTGAAAGATTGGAAACCAAGCAGATGTTGCCTATCACATTAGCAATTGATTCAGGTTATAAAACACCTTTTAATGCACACTTTTTGCTTGAAAAAGCAATTGTACCAGCAATGCCATATACGAGACCTAAAGGAAAACCTGGTTTTTTCAGAACAAAAGATTTCATCTACGATGAACATTATGATACTTATATTTGTCCTAATGATGAAACTTTACTATATAAAAGAACAATGCCAACAGGACACAGATTATATGTATCAGATGCTTCAATATGTCGAGACTGTCCACTACTAAATAAATGTACTGAAAGTAAAGATGCCATAAAACAAATTAGAAGACATGTTTGGCAAGATGATTTAGATATAGTTGAAGATTTAAGGTTTGTGGATACAATTAAAAAACAATATAAAATGCGAAGTCAAACAATAGAGAGAAAATTTGGCGATGCAAAAGAACAGCATGGTATGAGATGGACGAGATATAGAGGACATGACAAAGTTTCCATGGATACCACGCTAATTTGTGCTGCCATGAATCTTAAAAAAATCGCAATGTGGCTAATAAAAGGCCCAGTAATGGTCTGAAAGACCACTGCAATTTTGAAAAAAACTATAAAAAAAGAAAATAAATAAACCCTTCGCATTAACTTGCGAAGGGTTTGTCCACGTTCTGAGATCAGTTTTTAACTGGTCTTTTTATTTTATTATGGTTTTGAATTACAAATTCTGGAGAAAATGGAGCTACTACGACTCATATCTGATAAAGTTTGCTATAAAGAGGTGGTTTTTATGAATATTAGCTTGTTTTTGGTAATTGTCATTTGTTGTGGTTTATTGCCAACTATAATTTCTGTAAATGAAAAAAATAAGAAGAATAGAAAGAAGTAGAATGCGCTATTATGCCAAGAAAATCTATTTGTCGATGAAAGTCCTTAATTAGACTTAAGGCATCGGCAAATAGAGAAATTAGAATAATGTGTCATTATGTTTTTTCATTTCTTGTCCAAAGGAAAAATAGGGTTGTAAGGATTAATGATGATATTATACTTGTTGCTAAATCATATGTATTTAGTAACAGACTTGATAAAGAATAAATAACTATAGATATTAAAAACACTATAAAAAATTTGATGAATTTCAATACTACTTCTCCTTATGTTATGATTTTTTAACGAATGAAACGAGGTTCTTATTGTTCCTTAAATATATAACAAAGTAACACGTGCTATTAAAATTATAATACATAATAAGGTTAAAATACGCATTTATAACGACAAAATTTGTAGTTGTTTGTGATGAATTCTGCTGAAATGAGAGGTTAATTTATGTCTATTAAACAAATGTTGGATGATTTATTAAATAAAAAATGGGATTGGGAAGATTTGATTTGGTTAATTCTTATGATTGTTATAGCAAGTACATTTACAACGCCATTATTAGGCATTCCGATTGGAATCATAGTTTATTTTTTATTATTCAACATAAGTGATGAAACTAAAGAAGAATCAAAGAAATATGATTTGAAAAGCAAAGAATAGAGTACGCATTTATGCCGGGGAAGCTTTATTGATTGTTAAAGGTTTTAAGGAGCAATGTCAATAAAGCAATATGTTATTTTGGGATAAAAAAGGAGTTAGAGAATGTTAAAAAGATTTTTTAAAATCGTTGTTAGATTCTAATGTTGCTAATGAATCTCAATATAATAGTTTTGCTTTTGTTAATTTTTTTGATTTAGAGGTTTTTAATATTGCTTTTTGCATTGCTGTTATTATTTTAGTGATTTATATATTTTTTAAAACATTATTTGAAAAAAGGAGTTCTTATTTTGAATAAAAACACAGTGTTAGATAAAGGCTATGTTACAGCAACTATTTTGAATGTTTTCTTTTTACTTGGATTAACTTTTATATCTGGTTTGGAAAATTTATATATATTAATTCCATATGCTATTTTGATGGGAATAAATGCTGTTTATTTAGTTGTTAAAGCGATTAAGATTAATGAGAATAAGTCAGAAATCTAAAAGGGATTTGAAACGAGCGAAAATGAGTACTTTCTAGTGATATTTTTGATTCTATTCTTATGTATTATACTTTTTGTTTGTTTCTGAAAATCAAATTGATGATTAAACATATGAGTTGTATGACTAAAGGGATTAAATAAGCAGCTGCTTAAAATGGCTATATTAATCCATTTTAATTCAGTTGTTTGTATTGCACCTGACGCATCTACATCTCTTAACCAAAGAAAAATTGAAAATCTTATAAAACTTAAGAGTTCAATCATACTTATTATCCACCAAAAGATCCATGAAATTTTAATTGTATCCACCTCTTTTTTACTTTGAGTTTAGATAGCACATTCATTTTTGTTTGCGTATGACAAAAATGTTAGTTTTGAAGGCCTTTTCTTTTGTTATCATGAGTGCAAATCCAATTTTAAAGAGGAAGTGATTATAATCTTAAATATCATAGGTTACATATTGGGTGTGGGTTTTGTAGTATTTGGTATTAGCGCCGTATATTTTTTAGGATATGAAATTTATAAAATCATCAGTAAAAGCGAGAAAAAAGTTAGTTATAAAAGCACTATTTATTTGGCAGTATTAGCTGCCATGTGTGGTTTGATTTTAATAGTTATGGCTAATGTGATTTAGTTTTGCAATTAGTATTTTTTAGCGAGAAAGAAAAATTGAAAATGCCGCATTACTCTAAAGAGTAATGCGGCATTTAGCGAACCATACTTCACGTTTACTTATAAAAGCTTTACGTTATCGTTTATCTTTCAAATAATCTTAAAAGACTTAAACAAGCCCACAAAATTAAAATAAATAGTATATAAGGAACGATATAAGCGATATACCATAAGTAGCCCCATGCCGATTGTGTATGTGTAATCGTATGATGCAACGCACTGTACATGCTATCAATACCTAAAATATGCCCCATTTGGCCTGTGACAATTGAAACTAAAGCCATTAATAAAATAACAAAGTATAGGGCGCCGATACCATGCGTCATACTTTTGATACTCGTTTTAAACATGCTATTCAACTTTTGATTTTCTTTTAAACGATGATTGAATGATTCATGTTGTTCTTTGTTGGCCATGCGAATGCCTTTGATATCTTCATACATGCCCTCTTTTTCTTGTTTAAAAGCTTTTGCGACATCCTCAGTTATCTGACTTGTGTCGATTTTAGATAGCATTTGGTTCGATATATGAATCACTTTGGTTTCTGTTTTATCTAAGTAGTTTTTAAAGTCCGAGGTCGAAGCCTTTAGTTCGTTGACTAATGTTTGATTCTCTTTCGACCTGTTTTGCTCTCGCTGCTCGAGCTCGATCATTCTGTTCCCGAGCTTCGCGTTCTGCTCTTTCAGCTCGTTCACGACGTTTTCGTTGGGCTTCCGTTGCGTGTTCGAATTGTTCCCAGTTAAGTTTTGTTCTAGTTTGTTGATGCGTTGATTGATCTTTTGGAGTTCGTTCAAGATTTGGTTGTTCTGATTCATGTGCGCTTCGTCTCCGTTGTTTCTCGGCTTCAAAGCCATCCGTAATGCCCCCTTTGTCATAAATATCGCCTAATTTGCTACCACGTACTTTCTTATCTGCTTCCATATGTCTATAGGTGATGGTTTTATCGGTTACACGTTCAACCGTAATGCCTTTTGCATATAATTGTTCTTGAAAACTTTCCATATCGGTTGCTTGTGTTGCATCAATCGCTAATCGAATATCATTTTTCCATGACGATTTCCCTTTATCTATGAGGTTTTGTTCAGCTTGCGTATAGCGTAATTCGGATGTTGGTTCCGGGATTGATAAACCATGGTCTAAACAAATTTCATCATTGGCTTTGCGTATATCACGTAAAGCTTGTTTGTTGTTGTTAAACTTCTTGCCTGTTTCTAAGTTTACGGCATTCATCACGATATGATTATGTATATGATCGGTATCGCTATGTGTATAAATCGCGATTTGATGGTCTGGCGCAATCTTTTCAGCGAGTTCTAAACCGAGTGCATTGCACTGTTCAGGCGTGACTTCTCCGGGTTTGAATGACTGGATGATGACATAACCTTGATTGCCATCTGTTTTACCATAAAGTTCGCGAGAAGCTTTAAACGCACTTTTGGCGTAGTCCACATCACAATTTAAACCACTTTTTTCTTCTGCACGTTTTTCGGCATAATTAATCGCACGTGACGTTGATTTCGTTGAACTTATTTTAGCTGTTGCCATTTTCATCACTACTTTTTGGTTTAGGTGCAATGATATCTCTTGAAATACCAATAACCATTAAAATACCAACAAAAATAAGTGACCATGTTGCATTTCCGTAATCTGTGAATAATACAAAACCACCATATCCTAAAACTAAAATAACTAAAATAACATTAAATATAATTCTCACTTTATCTTTTGCCATATGTCATCCAACCTTTCACGCATTGTATTGATATTATGTTCTAAAGCTTCATAATTCGGTGCTTCATGTTGATGTTGATTGCAGTATTTAGCAATCTGATTCACATTTGCCCCTAACTTACTTAAATCTTTGGCAATCGATTGTCGCGTCTCTTTATCAAATTTGGGTGCGACCAATCGTGTACCGTGTGCCTTGTTTTTAACAAACGAAGGCACACTCATATTTAAAGTTTCAGCAGATGCCTGTAACTTTAAATATTCGGATTCGCTCACACGAAAACTAATTTGTTTCGGATCCTTGCGGTCGGGTTTTCGGTTTTTCCCGACAGCTTCGTCACCTTCAGTCATTGTTTTACGTTCGCTCACAATCCCACCTCGCTTTCTAACGAAAGACACGTTGCTCCGTTGTTTATATTATAACATAATATAAACTTCCTTACATCGTTATAGAGGTTTGGCAAGCAATGGGAATGCTAGCCACTTCGTAGCTAGATACCCTGCTTGTTGGTGGATGAATCCCCCAAGCCCCCTGTGATTTTTTCTGCGAAAAAATAGCAAATACGAATAAGTATTTGCTTAGTGCCATGCGCAAAAATATGCGCATTAAATATGAGTAATTACTAATTATATAAAGGGTGTTTATATTTAGTAATTACTCATCAAGTATCCCCTCATATGTTAAAATAATAACTAAGCAATCACTCAATAAAAATATATCCTATTTTTTGAGTATTTACTTAGTTATGGAGGGGATACTAATGCCAGATCAAAATCATAAAAAAGCTAAAACGATTAACATTAACTTAGCTGAAGCCGAGTACGAAAAAGTAAAGCAACTTGCGGAAGTCAGAGATTTAAATCCGACGGCATATACACGATTAACAGCATTAGGTAATCGAATTAAACCTACAGTTGTATATCCTGCGGATGAACGCATTGATGCACTTGAAAAAGAGAACGAAGATTTGAAAAAGCAACTTATGGCAGGCTATGGCCAATATGAAGTTACAAGAGAAGATTACGATAACTTAGAAGAACAATATGATCGTTATGAAGGTTATGTGAATACATTTAAAGCCTTTTTACAGTATGTCCAAAGTGATGCGGAGTATATCAATTTAAATGGTTATAAAAGCGATGAAAAATTAAAAGAAGAGATTAGGGATGTCATTAGAGAATTAAAAAATTAAATAAAAGGGGATAACCATGGTAGATAATGAAATTACGTATTTAACAGTAAAACAAATAATCACATTAGTGTTAAGTGGTCTTTTTACAGCATTTATTATTCCACTATTGAAAGAAGTTTATCAAAAATTGAGGAATGGAAAAAATTCAGATGTTTTAGGAGATGCAATCACTATTTTTCTGAGCCCATTCGTAATATATGTAGTTTTAGCTACAATTAATATCGAGTTATTATTGCTAATAGATAAACACAATGAAAATTCAATTATGGATGTATTAATTTTTATTTCAATAATAATTTCAGCTATATTGACGCTGTGTATTCCAGCTTTTTATGCGCGAAATTATATATTGATCAAAAACAAATTTTACTTATTTCGTAAAAACAAACAAAAATTTGAGTTACTAACAGATGGTGTAGATTTGATTTCTGAAAAGAATTTAAAAATCGAAAGAAATATTCCTGATTTAGAAAAGCTAAACCGATCTACTAGTGGAGAATATAAAATACGACATCAGTCATATTATAATACTGAAGTAGGTAGTTATTTTACTGAAGCTATATATACAAACGTCCGTCCAGTGAAAAGATTTTTTAACATCATTCCTAAAAGGTTTTTAATAATATGTTTTACGTCATATCTTGTATATATTCTGCAATTACTTGTAATGAATTTCATAGGAGTAAGTAGCTCACAACTATGGGTTCTTGTTGTATGGATTATAATAATGTATTTGGTTAATTTTGCAATACCTATACGTATAATGGAGATTATAGAAAAGGATAATGAAAAAGAGAGATATATAGGATTTTATAAAGAAAACAATTTATTATAAATGGGCCTTTCAGTTACTTTAAATAAAGGTTGATACTTGCACTAGAGTATTAGTATAGAGGTCTCATTATATAGTAGTTAAAATTCCTATTTCAAATTTTATAAATCGAACGTGTTTGAATATGAATTACATCATTATTTATAATGAGTTTCCTAGAAACAAAGTTTACTTGAAAATGTTAAGTTATGCCATTAACAGAGGAATCTTTTATACAACCTAGGCGAACCCCGTCATTCCGACGGTTTAAAATTTCATAGTTATTTCGTACCAATATACAAAATGTTTTTCGCAGCATTAATATCTCGGTCATGTAGAGTATTACATTTAGGACAAGTCCATTTGTTGGTTCCTAATTTGATTTTTTTGTTGTAAGCGCCACAAGATGAACAGATTTTAGTAGAAGGATAAAAGCGATTAATTTGTATTATTTTTTTATTATACCATTGAGCTTTATATTTTAAACAACGTGTAAATTCATACCATGATGCATCTGAAATGGCTCGTGCTAAATTGTGATTTTTAACAAGAAATTTCACATTTAAATTTTCGATACAAATAACATCATAATTTTGAATAATAGACGTACTTAGTTGATGTAAAAAGTTTTTTCGCTTGTTTTTAACTTTTTCACGTAGTATTGAAACCTTTATACGTTGTTTTTGATAATTTTTAGCTTCATCAAGAGATTTACCAGCTTGTTTTGCTATCAAAGCACGTTTAGATAACTTACGTTGTTCTCTTTTTAATTTTTGCACATTTTGGTCTATAAAACGTTGATTATCAATTCTTTGCCCTTCTGAAGTAGTTAAAAAATATTTTAATCCTAAATCAATACCAATAGATTTATTTGTAGTTGGTAAAGCTTGCTTTTCGCTTTCAACTAATAGTACTACTTCATATTTATTACTAGGCAAATATTTAATAGTTGCTGATTTTATATTTAAATTTTTGATAAAGTCAACGCTTTTTCGACACTTTATCCATCCGATTTTAGGCAATTTAATATAACTTTGGTTATTATTTAAGCGTATGTTTTGGTTACACCATTGAGTTGTATAAGATTGTCTATTATGATGTTTTGCCTTGAATTTTGGATATTTTGATAAATATCTAAAAAAATTTTGAAACAAACTATATAAGTTATTAACAGAAGATATTAAAGCCCTAGAATCAATGTCTTTAAGCCAAGGATATTCATTTTTCATACTTGTAAGTAAGTTTTGAAGTCTATATTTTGAAGGAAAGGGTAAATTAGGGTTATTTTTATATCGCTTATTCAACATATCTAGCATGTTATTCCATATAAAACGGGTATGTCCAAAAGTCATATGAATTAATCGTTTTTGTTCTTTATTCGGATATATTCTACATTGAATTCCTTTATTCAATTAATTCACCTCTAATATATAATGAAATGTTATCATTATACTCATACCACTAAAAAATATTTTTACACTAATAATTTCTGTAATACTATAGTTACTAGTGGTTAGAAATAATATGGATTTATTATGACTGTAGTTGATACTTTCAATTTTAACGAAATGATATCTCTGATAATTTGTTTAATGTATTTAGATTGATTTTTTTACATAATTCAACTTATCGGAAGTGCATATGCTTATGTATTTACAAATGATATAATAATAGAGTCGCCTATCTCTCAGGCGTCAATTTGACGTAGAGAGGAGGTGCATACGCGATGTCTGAAATCTTTGTGAACATCATGACCACAGCAGCAAGTGGTTGTCTCGTTGCGCTATTTGCGCATTGGCTACGCAAGCGTAATGACGAATAGGCGACTAGTCACACCAAAAAATCCCCTTACTACGGCCATAGTAAGGGGATTTGGTGCATACATGCCTGATAATCTTTGTTAATTACATTGTAACACTATAATTGGTAGGAATGCAAAATCGCATATCTAAAATTATACATTTTTCTTTTTAAAAGCGAAAATAACTAATGCTAAAAAGATAATAATATAAACAATGTTCCCAATATATAGTTCATGTAACTCTAGTTTAGTCATTTTTTTGAATACTTCGTTATCTAATACTTGTGTACTTAAATTTAACATGTTGATAGGGTTCCATTTTAACCATTCCCATTGAGCAATTGCCGCAAAGAGTATACCTGAAATAACAGAAGAAGCAAAGTAGAAGACAATTCCTACAGCAATCGAAACACCTGGTGATTTTAAAAGGCAAGAAATTAATAATGTTAAACTCAATATTAACCACATACCAATATAAGTAGCTAAAGCAGTTAACAAGTGCTCTTGTAACAGTGATAAATTGTCACCAGATTGTTTTAAAATATCCATATCAGAAAATAGGATTAATTTTAAACCTAAGCTCATCAAAGTAGTAACAATAAATAATATTAATGAATAAATAAATAAAGCGCTAAATTTACTTAAAATAATACTCATTCTTGAGTAGTTTCTATAAAGTAAGTTCTTAATTGTACCATAGTGGAATTCTATAGTGATTATGGTTGCTGCTTGAATAATCATTAAGAAGAAGATCCAAGAAAATCCTGTATACCCTTGTTTGAACTGTGATTCTGGCTTAAGTATATCTTCATAATTATTACTTAAAACTGCCATAGCAATCATTAGGATAAAGATTATAATTGGGATAATAATGGATGATTTCTTTTTAAATATCTTATAAAGTTCTTGATTAATTAAAGTGCCCATTATGACTGTTCCCCCTTTTGATCAATAATATTAAGTAATATATTTTCTAAATCACTTTCATTTGATTGGTTCAATTCTTCCATAGTAGTCTCTTTAATAATTTCACCTTTGTCGATAATTAAAATTGAGTCTGTAACTTTTACAAGTTCACTTAAAATATGACTAGAGATTAAAAAAGTTACACCTTGATTTTTAAAGTCTATAATCGTTTCTCTCACATTTTTTACAGCTTTTGGATCTAAGCCATTCATTGGTTCATCTAAAATAACTAATTTAGGATGATTTAAAAGGGCCAGAGCGATACCTAGCTTTTGTTTCATGCCTAAAGAGTAAGTTTTTGCTTTACTATGTATAAAATCATTCATTTCTAACTTATCAACAATTTGCTGAATATTAATTGTGTCTTTATCTTCATTGATAAGCTTCATATTTTCAAAACCAGTAAGAAATGGATATAATCCAGGATTTTCAATTAGAGCACCTATATCATTACTTTTATTCGAAGTATGTGATTTCAGATTTCCAGATTGATAGCTAGATAGACCTAAAATAACTTTCATTAATGTTGTCTTGCCTGCGCCATTTCCACCTACTAAACCAATAATGTCCCCACTATTAAGTGTGAAAGATACATCTTTTAGAATTTTTTTACTTTTGATATTTTTACTAATTTCGTTCAAAGTTAATAATTCCATAGTATTCCCCTTTTTAGTTTTGTGATTTATATATCAACATTATCAAATAATCAATTATAAATATATAGTATTGTATGATATTAGTACTATTTAAATTATCAAAAGTGTATATTTATTTCTTTTTTTCGTACCAATGATTATCTTTAATGTCTAGTAAATTAATAAAAATCTTTAATATACCCCATATAAAGAAAGATGCTAGTCCTCCTAAAGTATACCAAGAAACTTTTTGGATTAGATAGTAAATAATTACATAAGAAAAAAGGGAGATATTATTAATATCTGTACATCGTCTATGTTCATTTTCACTTCCTATATAAAGAACTAAATTACTTATACAAATTGTAGCTAATGTATAGAATCCAACAGGGTATAATATAGTACCTATTGTTACATCATCAGTATTTTGGGAGATGTCTAATAAACTAGAAATTATACTAAAATAGAATACAGAAACTATAATAAGTACAATCAGACCGATTAAACACTGTTTTAATTTACCTTCCATTATTTGTCTCCTTTATAAAAAATTCGATGTAATAATAATAACATTAGTTCACTATCATTTTTAGCCATCTTTATATTAAAAATAGGGTACACCCTAATCATACAAATAAAGTTGTTGGAAATATAACACTTGTCTGTCATTTTATTTGATATATGAGAATGATTTTACCTAATAAATGAGAAAATGAAAAAGAGTGTACAGAAAATGACCATTTTCTATACACTCTTTTTTTATGTCTAAATAAGTAAGTATTCCATATATTTGGGTGTTCAAAAACCCAACAAAAAATCTATGTTCACAAAAGACCTCGTAATTAAGTTATGATACACTGAAGGTGTATATAGGAGGTTTGCATTTTGAAAATAGGTTATGCAAGAGTTTCAACTGGATTACAAAATTTAAATTTACAGGAGGATCGATTAAATACATATGGTTGTGAAAAGATATTTAACGACCATATGAGTGGCTCAAAAAGTAAAAGACCTGGTTTAGATAAAGCAATTGAATTTGCGAGATCAGGAGATACGATTGTTGTTTGGAGATTAGACAGATTAGGACGTAATATGGAAGATTTAATCATATTAGTTAATGAGCTTAACGAACGAGGTGTCAGTTTCCATAGTTTAGAAGAAAATATAACGATGGATAAATCAAGTTCTACGGGACAATTATTATTTCATTTATTCGCAGCATTTGCAGAATTTGAACGGAATTTAATTTTAGAACGTTCTTCAGCAGGCCGAATTGCAGCACGTGCTAGAGGACGCTATGGAGGTAGACCAGAAAAGTTAAACCAAAAAGATTTAAGTTTACTTAAGACACTTTATGATAATGGCACGCCAATTAAGACAATTGCAGAGCAGTGGCAGGTTTCACGTACAACAATTTATCGTTACCTCAATAAATTGGAGGACAAGGAAAATGAAAAACAAGGAGAAGTATCTAACTAATTTTTCTGAAGCCAAACGTAAAGAAGCTACTCAAAAGTACAATATTATAAAACCTTTTATTCTAGGCGAACAATCTTTATCAAGTATTTCTAAAAGTAAAGGTATTGCGTTAAGTACACTTTATAGGTGGAATAAATTATATAAGCAAGAAGGTCTTACTGGTTTAATTCATAATACAAGAGTTGATAAAGGTGAGCATAAATTAGAACAAAACATAATTGACGAGATTAAACGCCTTGCACTCAAAAATAAAAGAAATAGTATTGCTACAATTCATAGGAAAATTGCTAATTATTGTATAGAAAATAATTTTGATAAACCAAGCTATAAACAAGTTTATAGTATTATTAAAGCAATGCCTAAGGCTGTTATTGATTTCTCTCACCAAGGTGAAAAATACTATCAAAATAAGTACGATTTAATACAAATAAGAGAATCCTCAAGACCTAATGAAATATGGCAAGCCGACCATACTTTGCTAGATATTTATATATTAGATCAAAAAGGTAACATCAATAGACCATGGCTAACCATTATTATGGATGACTATAGTCGTGCAATTGCAGGCTACTTTATAAGTTTTGATGCTCCCAATGCTCAAAATACAGCATTGACACTGCACCAAGCAATATGGAATAAGAATGGTACCAACTGGCCAGTGTGTGGTATACCCGAAAAATTCTATACAGATCACGGAAGTGACTTTACCTCAAATCACATGGAACAAGTTGCTATTGATTTGAAAATTAACTTAATGTTTTCTAAAATTGGTGTCCCTCGTGGTCGTGGAAAAATAGAACGCTTTTTTCAGACTGTTAACCAAACTTTCTTAGAACAACTGCCTGGATATATAAACAATAATGATAATCCTAGTAATCTAATAGATTTTCACAATTTTGAAGCAAAGTTACGATACTTTTTAATTGAAGATTATAATCAAAAAGAGCATAGTGCTATTCATACCACGCCTATCAGTCGTTGGAATAGTAATCACTTTTTCCCTAATATGCCAAGTAGCTTAGAACAACTTGATTTATTATTGTTGGAAATAACTAAATCTAGAAAAGTTCATTCAGATGGCATTCATTTTCAAGGTTTTCGATACAGTAATACGAATCTAGCAGCTTATGTAGGTGAATATGTATTAATTCGTTATAACCCAAATGATATGGCTGAAATACGTGTGTTTTATAGAGATGAATTTCTTTGTACTGCTATATGTCCAGAAATAGCTGATTATTCTATAGATATAAAAGACATACAGCACGCTCGTAGTCAGAGAAGAAAACACTTAAAACAAAACATTGCTACTCCAAGTACCACTGAATTAATTAAGGAAGAAAAAAATTATGGTTATTCACCTCAAGAAACGACTAAAAACGTCAAAAAATTAAAGAGGTATCGTAATGACTAAAAATCAGAATTTTATTGAAACGAAAGAGTATAAACGGTTTGCTGAATTTTGCGACGCTTGTATTAAATATCAATATATTGGTATCTGTTATGGTCAGCCTGGTGTCGGAAAAACTTTATCTTCAAGATATTATACAAATTGGGACACTATTGAAAAACAAGTTAATCATAGAGGTTGGGAAGATTTAGCTAGTAAAACGACAGATGATATTTTATCAGTAGATAAGATATTCTATACTGCTCCTGCTGAAAAACAAACAAGATTAAGCAATGAACTATATAGCATTAGTGCAAGTATTGATTTAGGTCAAAAATTACATGTCGTAAATAAGTACGGCCATGATCATAGTAAACATTATAGTGAGACATTTAAATATATTAACCTAATCATAATAGATGAAATTGATAGGCTTAAAGTACAACATTTAGAACAATTAAGAGCTATCTATGATGAACGTAATTTAGCAATGATATTTATTGGTATGCCAGGTATAGAGAAAAAGTTATCTCGTTATCCTCAATTATATTCGCGTATAGGTTTTGCACATGAATTTGATAACCTAAGCAAAGATGAGACGCATCATATATTAGAATATAAGTGGCAAGATTTAGGATTTGATTTAAAACTCGAAGATTTTACTGATTATGAGGCCATAACAACAATTATTAAAATTACAAAAGGGAATTTTAGGCTGATTCATCCCTTATTTGCGCAGATAGACAGAATCATGGATATAAATGGTTTAGATAAAATAAGTACAGAAGTCATAGAAACAGCTAGAGATAGTTTAGT